>NZ_JAFMPL010000030.1:0-72206 GCF_019038455.1 Nocardia noduli | reverse complement strand
CGTGCCGGACACCGCCGACCATGGTGACCTTGTCGGCCTCGAATTTCATCCGGGCGCCACGCCCGTACCCGAGCCGGCGGCGGGCCAGTTGCGCGGAGATATCGTCCGACGTCACCTCGACACCGGCCACCATCCCCTCCAGGATGGTGACGAGGGCGGGACCGTGAGATTCTCCAGCAGTTATCCAGCGCAGCACGCTCTATATCCTTCCATGTCGGACCCCGCGTGGGTGCATCCGGTCTTTCGTGATCGAGGGCACGTCGACGGTGGCGCGCTCTGTTCTTTCATCGTCGTCGCGGGGTGCTCGCGCAACCCCGCGACCCGCCGGATCTCATGGCGCCGTCGCGATCAGCGCGACCAGGGTCGCCAGGCCCATCGACGGTCCGTGCGGCAGGCCGTGATCCACTCGCCGCGCCGCCAGGACGACCACCCCGGCCGCGGCCGTCAGCACGGGCGCGCCGACGGCTGCCCACACCCACGCCTGCGCGCCCCCCAACGCGCTCGCCGCCCCCAGTCCGACCGCGAGTTTGATATCACCGGCCCCCAGCGCGGCGGGCGCGAGGAGATGGATCGCCAGGTACAGCGCGGCGAGTAGCAGCCCGCCGGTGACCGCGACGGTGAATCGTGTTGTGCCCAGGGCGTATCCGAGGATCGCGGCGGCACCGGCGGTGGTCAGCGTATTCGGCAGCCTGCGATGACGCAGATCGAACCAGCCGAGAACCGCGCACCACGCGGTGAGTGTCGCGAGCGCCGTGGGTTTCATGACCATCAGCCTCGTCCGAAACGCGACCGCCGTCCGGCGTGATTCGCGGAATGTGGATGGATTCGCCACATGTGGATATGCGACGTTCCGCTCCAAGGGAATTCGGCTCTCACATGGACGTCGTGCGGAATCCACGTGCCGGGGCGGTAGCGCGGCGACCACGGTTTCGGCAGACGCCCGGACCGTGGGAGGCCGAGCGGGCCCGCGTCGCGGTAGCTTGGACCCATGTCTGCTGATCGCGCCGGCCGTTGGCCCGACTACGCCGCGCGCCGGAGTGCGCTGCGCAGTCTGTTGGTGGAGAACGAGGTCGACGCCCTGCTGGTCACCGATCTGGTGAACATCAGGTACCTGACCGGATTCACCGGATCCAACGCCACGCTGCTCGTGCATTCCTGGGATATGCGCGATGCCGAGGATCGCACCGTCATCGGCACCGACGGTCGATATCACAGCCAGATCGCCGAACAGGTGCCCGATCTGCGCGCCGAGATCGCGCGCGCCACCGCGCGCCGGATCGTCGCGCTGGCGGGGGAGTGGCAAATGGGTCGGATCGGCTACGAGAGCCACGTCGTCACCGTCGACGAGCATCGAGGTTTCGTCGAACAGGGCACCGGGCTGGAATTCGTCGCGGCTCCCGGTCTGGTCGAACAGTTGCGCACGGTCAAGGACGACTACGAGGTCGAGCAGTTGCGCGCGGCCTGCGCGGCCGGTGACGCGGGTCTGGCGACGCTGCTCGAACGCGGCGGTCTGCGGCCGGGCCGCACCGAGCGGCAGGTGGCGCGCGACCTCGAATGGGCGATGTTCGAACACGGCGCCGAGGCGATCTCCTTCGAGACCATCGTGGCCGCCGGCGTCAATTCCGCCGTTCCGCACCACCGGCCCACCGACGCGGTGCTCGCGTCGGGCGATTTCGTGAAACTCGATTTCGGCGCCGTGATCGGCGGCTACCACTCCGATATGACTCGCACCCTGGTACTCGGCGAGGCGTCGGACTGGCAGCGCGAGATCTACGCCCTGGTCGAGGAGTCGCAGCGGGCCGGGCGCAAGGCGCTGCACCCCGGTGTGAAGGCCGCCGACGTCGACGCCGCGGCCCGCGCGGTGATCGAAGCCGCGGGTCACGGGGCGCTGTTCGTGCACGGTCTCGGGCACGGCGTCGGATTGCGGATCCACGAAGCGCCGGGAATCGCGAAAACCGGAACCGCTACACTTCTGTCTGGCGTGGCGGTGACCGTCGAACCTGGTGTGTACTTTCCCGGCCGCGGCGGGGTCCGGATCGAGGACACGCTCGTGGTGCGCGAAGGGGGCCCGGAGTTGCTCACCCACACCAGCAAAGACCTGACCGTCGTCTGACGACGGTCGCGCGAGACAACAGTGTTTACGACAACGAAGTTTACGAACTAGGAGATCCGAGGACAGTGGCGGACACCAGCGACTTCAAGAACGGCCTAGTGCTGAAAATCGATGGTCATCTTCAGCAGATCACCGAGTTCCAGCACGTCAAGCCGGGTAAAGGGCCCGCCTTCGTGCGGACCAAGCTGAAGAACGTCGTGTCCGGCAAGGTCGTCGACAAGACCTTCAACGCGGGTGTCAAGGTGGAGACGGCCACCGTCGACCGCCGCGATATGACCTACCTGTACCACGATGGCACCGACTACATCTTCATGGACGGCGAGACCTTCGACCAGCTGTCGATCGCCGAGGCCACCATCGGCGCGGGCGCCCGCTTCCTGCTGGAGAACATGGCGGTCCAGGTCGCCGTGCACGAGGGCGCGCCGCTGTTCGTGGAACTCCCGGTCTCCATCGAGCTCATCGTGCAGCACACCGATATCGGCTTGCAGGGCGACCGCTCCACCGGCGGCACCAAGCCCGCGACCCTGGAGACCGGCGCCGAGGTGCAGGTCCCGCTGTTCATCAACACCGGTGACAAGCTGCGCATCGATTCGCGCGACGGCAGCTACCTCGGCCGGGTCAATGCCTGATCGCCGGTTCGGCGCGCGGGGATAATGGTGACTGTGGCGGAACAGCCGGTAGACAAGAAGTCCAACTTCAAGAAGCTCGGCGCCCGGCATAAGGCCAGGCGTCGAGCGGTGGACCTGCTCTTCGAGGCAGAGGCCAGGGATGTCGACGTGGCCGACCTGCTCTCCGAGCGGGTCGACCTGGCGACGCACGACCAGTCGGTCGCGCCCGTGCACGCCTACACCCACACCCTGGTCGAGGGCGTCGCCGACGATCTGGATCGGGTGGACGGCACCATCGAGTCCTACCTACAGGACTGGGCGCTGTCGCGGCTGCCCGCCGTCGATCGCGCGATCCTGCGTATCGCGGTGTGGGAGTTGTTCCACGCCAACGATGTTCCGCCGGTGGTCGCGGTGGACGAGGCGGTGGAACTGGCCAAGGAGCTGTCCACCGACGACTCGCCGTCCTTCGTCAACGGTGTGCTCGGCCAGGTCGTGCTGGTCGCTCCCCAGGTGCGCGCGGCCGCCGCCGCGACGCGGGCGCCGCGGCCCGGCACCGACGCATGACCAGAAAATACCTGGTCATGGCAATGCGGACGCCGAATTTCGACGCCGCGACGATCGAACCCCACCGACGATTCCTCGACGCGTTGCTCGAGCGCGGTCAGTTGCAGGAGAGCGGTAAGTTCACCGACGGCAGCGGCGGCGCGTACGTGATCCTGGCCGAGAGCCTCGATGCCGCGCGCGAGATCGCCTTCACCGATCCGGTGCACACGAGCGGTTCCTCGGAACTGACCGTCTACGAATGGGAGATCGCCGTTTCGGCGTGAGTTCCCGCACCCCCCGAAACAGCGACAGCCGCACCTCCGATGAGGTTGCGGCTGTTGCTGTTTCCGGGTGCCCGAGGCTCCCGCCGGTGGGTGTACGGGACCCGGCGGGAGCCGACCGGGACCATCGGTGTGATGTTCCCGGAGCGGGCGTGCGCCCGAACCGCGAGCACGGATTCGATTTTCGTTCCTCGAGCGCACTCGAGGTCAAGCGGTGTGGCGCAGCACACGGCGGCCGCCCCGACCTGGTGGCACACCGGCAGTGAGAGATAGCTACAGTTGTTCTCGCAATAGTGCTGGGTGAGGAGAGCTGGGATGACATCGAATACTGTCCGGTCGGCGACCGAGGAACTGGCGCGGTTGCAGGCCGACGGGTGCACGCCCGAGCAGGCATGGGCGCTGTTCGATCGGCTGCCGGTGGCGGCGGTCGACGAGATCGTGACCGGGCGCTGGCAGGGGTCGGAGATCCAGACAGGCCACCCCTTCGACGGCGTACTCGGCGCGTCCGGCTGGTACGGCAAACAGTTCGACGACCCGAACTCCGTCCACCCGCTGCTGTTTTCCGACACCGACGGCAAGATCTTCGCGGTCGATCCGCGCCGGGTGCCGCTCTCGCTCACCGGAAAAGTACCGCTTCCCGGCGTACGCGCCATCCGGAAATCGTTGCGTTACACCGGAATAGCCCTGCGGACCCAGCGCTACACGGCCCGCCTGCGCGCCGTCGAATACCGCGGCGTCCTCAGCGCGGCGATGGTCTACGACCACCTGCCCATCATCGACCACTTCCGCCGGGTCGACGCCGACACCCTGTTCGGCGTGATGGATATGCGCGGCATGACCGAACCGTACTTCTTCGTCCTGCGTCGCTGACCCGTTCGGGCGACAGCGCCGTGCGGTTCTCGATCGGCGACGACTGTGCCGAGATCATCCGAGGGCCAGCAGCGCGGCGACGGCGCTCGTCGTCGCGAGAGTCGCCAGGATCGCTCCGGTGACGACGAAGCGCGTCATCGGGACGCGGACACCGTGGGTCCGGCAGAATTCCAGGCAGAGCAGGGTGGCCAGCGATGCCCAGGGCGTGATGATCGGACCGACATTCGTGCCGATCAACAGGGCCAACAGCTGATCGCGGTTCTCGACCGGCACCACCGCCTCACCAGCCGTGTAGGCGGGCAGGTTGTTGGCGATATTGGACAGTGCGGCGCCCGCTCCTGCCGCGCGATACGCGCCTTCCGCACCGGTATCGGAGCCGATGAGCATGTGCATCAGATCCGACAGTCCGTACCGGCTCAGCGTCGGCACGACGAGGAAAAGGCCGACGACGAAGACCAGCAATTGCCATGGGATCAGCGACCATCTCAGCGCGCGGCGATCGAAGATCGCGAAGGCGCCGACGGCGATCACCGCGGCGAGGGTGGCCGCGATCTCGATGTGGTCTCCGAATAGCGGGATGGACACGATGAACAGCACGCACGCCAGCGCGGTGGTGTACATCAGCGCGCGTTGTCCGGAATTCTCGGGGCGTACCGGTTCGGGGGGTAGGTACCGGTCGGCGTCGCGGCGGCCGCGTCGCCAGTAGAAGATCCAGAGGCAGAGCATGGTCACCGCCGTCGACACCAGTTGCGGCCCCCACATGGTCGCCGCGAATTCGGTGGCGTCGAGCGCGACGCGGTCGGCGGCAAGCAGATTCGTGAGATTGGAGACCGGCAGCAGCAGACTGGCGGTATTCGCCAGCCACAGCGTCGTCATCGCCAACGGCAGCGGTGCGATACGTGCGGGCGCCGCGAGCGCCAGCACGACGGGGGTGATCAGCACGGCGGTGGTGTCGAGGTTGAGCAGGGTGGTCGTCGCAGAGGCGAACAGCACGCACAGCCCGAACAGCGCGGGATAGTTGCCGCGCCCGAGGATCGCGAGCCGGTGCGCGATCACATCGAATACCCGGGCCTGCCTGGTCAGTTCGGCCAGCACGATGACGCTGCCGAGGAACAGCAGCAGTGGCCCGATGCGTCGCATATTGTCGGCTGCTTGCTCGCGCGGTAGTAGCCCGGTGGCGACACACAACAGCCCGATCAGCAACAGTCCGACCCGCACCCGGTCCAGCACGCTGAATCTCGCCCGTCGTGACGGCTGCTCAGACGTCGACGGGTTCGACGACGGGTTCGCAGCGGCGGAGCCGACCGGTTCGGGCACAACTGCATGATCGCAATCCGGCTGTCCGCCGGGTGGTGCGGGGCGGTCGGCGCTCAGCTGGTTGCGGGTCGCAGCACGATCTTGCCGAGCGGGGCCCGGTCTTCGACCAGTCGGTGCGCTTCGTCGGCGCGCTCGAGCGGCAATACGGCTTCGACGAGGGGATCCAGGTCCCCGTTCGCCGCGAGTTCCAGCGCTCGTGCGCGATTGGCGTCGACGACAGCCAGCCATTGCGGGCCGGCGCATCCGACGAAGGTCAGTCCGCGGGCGATCAGGTCGGCGGCCGTGATTCGGGCCGGTGCGCCGGAGAGGAATCCGTAGCCGAGCATTCGTCCGGACAACGGGGTGAGGACGTCGAGCAGCGCCGTGGCGGTGGTGCCGCCGATGGAGTCGAAGACGACATCGATCGTCGTGTCGCCGAGGTGGTCGCGCAGCCGCGCGGTCCAGTCCGGGTCGCGGTGATCGAAGACCTCCGCCGCGCCGACGGCCCGTGCTCGTTCGGCCTTGGCCGGTCCGCCCGCGGTGGCGAGCACTCGAATTCCGCGGCGGGCGGCCAGTTCGGTCAGCGCCGCACCGACGCCGGTCGCGGCCGCCTGGACCAGAACCGTCTCGGTGCCGGTGCACGCGGCCGCGTCGAGCAGGGTCAGCGCCACCGAGCCGCTCATCAGCACCACGACGGCCTGAGCCGCCGAGAGGTTCTCGGGTATGGGCGTCGCGGAAACCGCAGGCGCGCAGACATATTCGGCGTAGGAGCCGAAACCGGCGGTGGCGACGGCGACGCGCTGACCGACCAGGGCGGCGTCGACCTCTGGCCCGATTTCGGTGACGATTCCCGCAGCCTGGAATCCGAAGATCAGCGGCGGCTCGGCGGCAAGTGGGAATGCCCCCGAACGCAGCGCGATCTCGGGGTAGAGCACCGGAATCGCCTCCGTCCTGATCGTCAGTTCACCCGCGCCGGGACGCGGTGTCGGCATCTCGCGCGGCACCAGTACCTCGGGGCCGCCCGTACGTGTCATTACGATTGCTCGCATCGAGAACTCCATAAGTTGACTGTTGGTCCAGATTGAAACCGAACGATATGGACCGTCGGTCAACTTGTCAATGCGGGAAGTGGGTGAGATGGCCGTGGATCGTCCGAGAGAACGCGCCGACGCCGCACGAAATCGGCGCGCGATACTCGACGCGACCAGGGCTTTGCTGGCCGAGCACGGGGGCGAGGCGATCACCATGGATCGGGTGGCCGCCGCCGCCGGGGTCGGGAAGGGGACCATCTTCCATCGGTTCGGCAGCAGGGCGGGTCTGCTGCACGAGCTCGTCGCCGAACCCGCGTTCGCGCTGATGAACGCGGTGAAGGACGGTCCGCCGCCGCTGGGCCCCGGGGCCGCCGCCGGGGATCGATTGCTCGCCTATTTCGGCGCGATGACCGAACTCGTCGTCGACAATCTCGAACTCATGGTCGCCTACCGGTCGGAACCGCCCCATCCGCAGAGCGAGGAGTTCCACGCGTTCTGGGCAGCGCACATCACCGCGCTGCTGCGTGAGGCCAGGCCGGATATCGACGCCGAGGTCGTCGGCGCGCTACTGCTCGCCCCGCTCGGCGGAGAACTGGCCGCACGCATGGTGCGCGCGGGCGAGGCGGACCGGCTGCGCGCGGGTGTCCTGGCGCTGGTCGAGGCGGTACTGCGACAGCCGTGAGGCCGGGGTTCAGTCGCTGTCGAGGATCGCCTCGAAGCGTTCGTCCGCGCGATCCAACTGGTCGAGGATGAGCTGTTTGACGTGATCGGCCAGCGGTGTGTCCGGCCGGTTGACCAGTTCACGGTAGATATCGGGCAGCGGTTGGTACTTGGTGGCCAGCCGTTCCATCGCCGGACCGGTCGCGTAGAGAATTCCGACGCCGTTATCGGTGAAATCGGAGAATTTCACGATCCGCGCCCACGGTGCTCGATCGAGTTCGGCCGCGATATGTTCGCGATATTGTTCGTGCTTGTCCCGATCCGGGTCCGGGGTCGGATTCGTCACGGCCGCGACGATATCGGCGACACGTGTTCCGAAACGTTCGGCGAGCACCGCCAGCGCGGCGGACTTCGGTTCGCCCGGTTGTTCGCCCGCCAATTCCCGCGGGTGGTCCTCGACCGAATCGTGCAGCAGGCCCGCCACGACCAGATCGGTGTCGCGGACCTCGTAGTGGCTGATGATCCGAATCGCCACCCGCAGTAGATGACTCAGATACGGCTCGCGGCCGTAGCGATCGTCGCGATGCAGGTCGGCGGCCAGTTCCAGGGCGTCGACGACCCGATCGGCGTCCGGAAGTTCCGCGATTTCGAGTAGAAGTCGTTCCCGCAGCCCCGCTTCGCCGTAGACCTCGCTGATCGTATGCAGCGGCATCACGGCCAAGACCCCCGCCCCTGGATTGCTCATAAGGCCAATCTATCCGGGTACACGCCCGCGCGCTGTGCGGCGGGACACCCCGGCCACCGCCGGTCGTCGACGGAAAATGCGTTGCCGAACCGAGTTCATCCGTGGTGTCCTGTCTTTCACAGCGAGCCGAAACGGAGGATTATCGTGGCCGCGCAACAGGAACGGCCGCGTCACGGTTCGGCCGATAACGACATACTGAAATTGCACCGTCGCACGATGGTGCTCGACGGCCGTGTGTTCACGGTTCTCACACTGCGTCCCGGTGACGATTTCCGCTTCGCCACCAATCGCTACCACGACACCTGGCACGTGCTGTCGGACTGGCGCGGCGCGCGGGTGTCCGCGCGGTTGCTGTGGGGTCTGTCCTATCAGCGTCGGCCCGGCACCCTGGTCGTGATCGATCCGGCGCATCTGGATCCGAACCCGTTCGACGCGGCACCGTCCGATCCGATCGTTCTCGTGCCGTCCGATCTCACCGTGTTCACCGCGGCCTCCGCAGCCGCGTTGCGCGCCCGGTTGCCCTTGCGCGACCGCTCGCAGGGCACGGTTCGCTGGCAGACCTTCGGGCTGAAACCCGCGCTCGCTCGGCGGCGAGAGCGGGATTCGCCCGAATCCGGCACTACCGCATCGCATTACGTGGCGAAACCGGTCGGCTGGACCCGGATCGACCGGGTCGGCGGCACTCTCGCGATCTACGGCGGGTCGGAACAGTTGCGGGAGTGGGCGATCAACCTCGAGCGGCTCGGCGAATACGCCCGCGACGGTATGGACTACCTGTACCTGGACTACCCGGAAGTCGACGGGGAGGTCCAGATCTTCCGGCAGTATCGCAGGAAGGTGAGTATCGCCCGTCAGGCGCGGGCGGAGATCACCGTGCGGTTGCGGGAGGCGGGCACGGGCGCCGACACGGCGGTGCGTCACGGTCGGCGCCGGCGCACCCGCGACGGTGGCGGCGGGCCCGTTATCGCGCCCGCCGACCTCGACCACGCGATCCACGCCCACGCGGTCACTGTTCGCCGCCGTCGAAGTCCGACCCCGGCCCGCACAGCGGACGACTGATTCCGAGGTGCGCCCGAGGTCAGCGCACGCCACGCGGACGGAACTGGATGCTGATCCGGGGGCCGGTCGGTCTGCGTGATTTCGGGACCGCGTGTTCCCAGGCCCGCTGACACGATCCGCCCATCACCAGCAGATCTCCGTGGCCCACGTGGTACCGGATGCTCGCGCCGCCCCCGCGCGGACGCAACAGCAGTGCCCGCGCGGCGCCCACCGACAGGATCGCGACCATGGTGTCGTCGGTCGCGCCCCGGCCGACGGTGTCGCCGTGCCAGGCCACGCTGTCGTGTCCGTCGCGGTAGTAGCACAGGCCGGACGTGCGGAACGGTTCGCCGAGTTCGTCGCGGTAGTGCGCGCTCAACGCCGTGCGCGCCCGGTCCAACGCCGGATCGGGGAGCGGGTCGCTCTCGTCGTAGAAGCGCGTCAATCGCGGCACATCCACGACCCGGTCGTACATCGGCCTGCGCTCCGACTGCCACGGCACCCCGGCCGCGAGCCGTTCGAACAGTTCATCCGCCCCGGTCATCCAACCCGGCAGCACATCGACCCACGCGCCCGCACCGAGCGTCGTCCGCCGAATTCCCGCCAGCGAACCGATCTCGATCTCACCGAATCCGTCGAGCAGTGAACCCTGTAGTGGCGTCGACATGGCGTCGAATGTACGCCCGATCGAACGTATGTGCTAGAGAAATTCGGACCTGGCGCCCCAGCGCGAGCGTTACGCCGAACTCGGGCGGTTGGTGGGAGCGACGGCTTCCGCCGATCGGCGTGGGCTCGGATCGGAAGGCGAACGATGGCTGGCCGAACACGGCTGGCGCACGCGCTTTCATCCCTGGGACGATCTCGTCGAGTCGTTCGGCAGACCGGAAATGGCAGGCGGGTCGGGGGCCGGTCTCGTGCGGGCGGTACGCCTGCCGTAGTGCTCGGGGGCGACCGCGTGGCAGAGCTCACAGGCCGCGCGTGGCCGGGCTCACAGGGGGATACCGCTGGTAGGAGGGCGCTGTTCGGCGCTGTTAGGCTGCTAGCCGTAAGACATCCTTTAACGGACCGTCCGGTGAGGCGGGGAAGGAGGTCGGCATGGCTGTGCCCGGAGATCGGGTCGCCAAGTCCGGCGGTGCCGAGGTATCGCAGCGGCACGCACCCGAGTGGGTGGAGGCGGGGCGCGAGCTGTTGTCGGCATCCGATGTGAGCCGGACCATCGCGCGGATCGCGCACCAGATCATCGAGAAGACCGCGCTCGACTCGGGGGAGACCGGCGCCGCGCGCGTGGTGCTGATCGGCATTCCGACCCGAGGCACCACCCTGGCCGCGCGGCTGACCGAGAAGATCGAGGAATTCTCCGGGGTCAGACCCGCGCTGGGATCACTCGACATCACCCTCTACCGCGACGACCTGCGCAGCCGTCCGCACCGTCCGCTGGAACGCACCTCCGTTCCCGACGGCGGTATCGAGGACGCGCTCGTCGTCCTGGTCGACGACGTGCTCTTCTCCGGCCGCACCGTGCGCTCCGCGCTGGACGGACTCCGGGATCTCGGTAGGCCCCGCGCGGTCCAACTCGCGGTGCTGATCGACCGGGGACATCGCGAACTTCCGATCCGCGCCGATTTCGTCGGGAAGAACGTGCCGACCTCGCGGTCGGAGGACATCGCGGTACTGCTCACCGAACACGACGGCCGCGACGGCGTCTACCTGCGCCAGGAGGAGGCACAGTGAGGCATCTGCTGACCGTCGCCGATCTGGATCGCGACGCCGCCACCGAAATGCTGGACGAGGCGGAACGATTCGAGCAGGCGCTGCTCGGCCGCGAAGTGCACAAACTTCCGACACTGCGCGGACGTACCGTGATGACGGTCTTCTACGAGAACTCGACCCGCACCCGCGTCTCCTTCGAGGTCGCGGGCAAGTGGATGAGCGCCGACGTCATCAATGTCAGCGCGAGCAGTTCGTCGGTGTCCAAGGGTGAATCGCTGCGCGACACCGCGCTGACCCTGCACGCCGCGGGCGCCGACGCGCTCATCGTCCGGCATCCCGCCTCCGGCGCCGCGCATCAGATCGCGCGCTGGATGGACAGTTGGGCGGCGGCCGGGCGCGGAACCTCTCCCGCCGTCATCAACGCCGGTGACGGCACGCACGAACATCCGACCCAGGCACTGCTCGACGCGCTCACCCTGCGTCAGCGCCTCGGCGATATCGAGGGCAAACGGGTCGTCATCGTCGGCGACATCCTGCACAGCCGGGTCGCGCGCTCGAATGTCTTCCTGCTCGCCACCCTCGGCGCGGAGGTGGTGCTCGTCGCGCCGCGCACGCTGCTCCCGGTCGGTGTCGAGGCATGGCCCGCGCGGATCTCGCACGCGCTCGACGCCGAATTGGCGGGCGCCGACGCGGTGCTCATGCTCCGGGTGCAGGCCGAGCGGATGAACGGCGGTTTCTTCCCGTCGGCGCGCGAGTACGCGGTGACCTACGGACTGTCCGAGCGCAGGCTCGGACTGCTCGACGAGCACGCGGTCGTGCTGCACCCCGGCCCGATGTTGCGCGGTATGGAAATCGCGTCGGCCGTGGCGGATTCGCCGAAGGCCGCGATCCTGCAACAGGTGACCAACGGCGTGCACATGCGGATGGCGGTGCTGTTCCGGCTGCTGGTCGGCACCCAGGAGGCGGTCGCGGTATGAGCGCGGAGATTTGCCTCGGCCACGAGATCCGGGCGAAAGGCGGCGCGGTATGAGCGAACTGTTGATCAAGGCCGCACGGCCCTACGGCGAGGGCGAACCGGTCGACGTGCTGGTGCGCGACGGCGTCATCGTCGAGATCGCGGCGCGGATCGCCGCGAGCGAGGCCGCCGAGATCATCGACGCGGCGGGGCAGATCCTGCTGCCCGGTTTCGTCGACCTGCACACCCACCTGCGCGAACCCGGTCGCGAGGACACCGAGACCATCGAATCCGGTTCCGCCGCAGCCGCTCTCGGCGGATACACCGCGGTGTTCGCGATGGCCAACACCAATCCGGTCGCGGATTCGGTGGTCGTCACCGATCACGTGTGGCGGCGCGGCAGGGAAGTCGGCCTGGTCGACGTCTATCCGGTGGGCGCGGTCACCGTCGGTCTCGCCGGTAAGCAACTCGCGGAAATGGGCACCATGGCCGCCGGAGTCGGCGCGGTGCGCATGTTCTCCGACGACGGCCACTGCGTCTACGACCCGCTGATCATGCGCCGCGCGCTGGAATACGCGAACTCCCTCGGCGTACTGATCGCCCAACACGCGGAGGAGCCGCGGCTGACCGAAGGCGCGGTGGCGCACGAGGGTCCGACCGCGGCCCGCCTCGGCCTGGCCGGATGGCCGCGCGCCGCCGAGGAATCCATCGTCGCCCGTGACGCGCTGCTCGCCCGTGACGCCGGAGCCCGCGTTCACATCTGCCACGCGTCCACCGCCGGAACCGTCGAACTGATCAAATGGGCCAAGGCCCAAGGGATTTCGATCACCGCCGAGGTCACCCCGCACCACCTGCTGCTCGACGACTCGCGCCTGGAGACCTACGACGCGGTCAACAAGGTGAACCCGCCGCTGCGCGAAGCCTCCGATGCCGCCGCCCTGCGGCAGGCGCTGGCCGACGGGGTGCTCGACTGTGTCGCGACCGATCACGCCCCGCACGCCGAGCAGGACAAATGCTGCGAGTTCGCGGCCGCGCGTCCCGGCATGCTCGGTTTGGAGACGGCGCTGTCGATCATCGTGTCGACCATGGTCGAACCGGGTCTGCTCGACTGGCGCGGTGTGGCCAGGGTGATGAGCGAGCGGCCCGCGGCCATCGTCGGACTCGACGAACACGGCAGGCCGATCGACGTGGGCGAACCCGCCAACCTCACACTGGTCGATCCCGAGGCGAGTTGGACGGTGCGCGCCACCGAACTCGCCAGCATCTCGAACAACACGCCGTTCGAGGATATGACGTTCCCCGCCAAGGTCACCACGACATTGCTGCGGGGCCGGATAACCGCCCGCGAGGGCAAAGCGGTGGGAGCTCCGTAATGGAAAGAACACTGTGGGTGATCGGGACGCTGGCGTTCTTCGTCATCGGCGTCTCGCTGATGTACCGAGGGTGGCAGCGCCGCGCCGCGAGTCAGGCCGAACGGATCGGCGAACTGCCGACCGTGCCCGCCGAACTCGGGGCGCAGGTATTGGAGCCGACGACCGGTCTCTACCTGGGCAGCACCATCGCGCCCAGCTGGCAGGACCGGATAGCGGTGGGTGACCTGGGATTCCGCGCGACGGCGGAACTCACCAGGTTCGAACGAGGAATCCTGCTGCAACGCGACGGGGCGGCGGTGATCTGGATTCCCGAGGAGTCCATCACCGCCGTGCGGACCGAACGCGGGCACGCGGGCAAAGTGATGACGCAAGATGGTGTGCTGGTAATTCGCTGGAAGCTGCCGACCGGAACCGAGATAGATACCGGTTTCCGAGGTGACGACAAGACGGTGTACCCGGCGTGGGCCAGGACGATGACGGGAGATGAGCAAGGATGAGTGCGGTATCGGGTAACGATTCGTCGGGGGGCGGTGGCCGGGTGACCGGCGGGCACGACGAAGCCGCTCTCGTGCTCGAGGACGGCCGGGTGTTCCGCGGCACCGCCTACGGCGCGGTGGGCGAGACCCTCGGCGAGGCGGTGTTCTGCACGGCGATGACCGGGTATCAGGAAACCCTGACCGACCCGAGTTACCACCGTCAGATCGTCGTGGCCGCCGCCCCGCAGATCGGCAACACCGGCTGGAACGACGAGGACGACGAATCCGGCAAGATCTGGGTCGCCGGTTACGTGGTCCGCGATCCGGCCCGCCGCGCCTCCAACTGGCGCGCGACCGGAACCCTGCCCGAGGCGCTCCAGCGTCAGGACGTGGTCGGCATCGCGGGTGTCGACACCCGCGCCCTCGTGCGGCATCTGCGCACCCGAGGTTCGATGAAGGCGGGCATCTTCTCCGGCGCGGCCCTCGCCGGCGCCGACGAACTGCTGGCCAGGGTCAACGGCCAGCAGTCGATGCTCGGCGCCGATCTCGCCCGCGAGGTGAGCACGGATTCGGTCTATACCATCGAGCCCGCGGGCGATCACCGCTTCACCGTCGTCGCGGTCGATCTCGGCATCAAGACCAACACCCCGCGCATGTTCGCCGAACGCGGGATGCGCGTGCACGTGGTGCCGTCGACGACCTCGATCGAGCAGATACTCGAACTGAATCCGAACGGCGTCTTCCTGTCCAACGGTCCGGGCGACCCGGCCACCCAGGACGGCGCGGTCGCGCTGACCCGCGGCGTGCTGGAGAAGGGGGTGCCGCTGTTCGGCATCTGCTTCGGCAATCAGATCCTGGGGCGCGCGCTCGGGCGCAGCACGTACAAGATGAAATTCGGCCACCGCGGCATCAACATCCCGGTGGTCGAGCACGAGACCGGACGCATCTCGATCACCGCGCAGAACCACGGCTTCGCGCTGGAAGGTGAACAGGGCGAACGTTTCGACACCCCGTTCGGCAAGGCCGAGGTCAGCCACATCTGCGCCAACGACGGCACCGTCGAGGGTGTGCGACTGGTGGACGGTCGCGCGTTCTCCGTGCAGTACCACCCGGAGGCCGCCGCCGGACCCCACGACGCCGCCTATCTCTTCGACCGTTTCGCCGGTCTCATGGAAGGAGCCTCCTGATGCCTCGCCGCGAGGATCTCGAGCACATCCTGGTCATCGGCTCCGGCCCCATCGTCATCGGCCAGGCGTGCGAATTCGACTATTCCGGCACCCAGGCGTGCCGGGTGCTGCGGTCCGAGGGACTGCGGGTGTCTCTGGTGAACTCGAACCCGGCGACCATCATGACCGACCCGGAATTCGCGGACGCCACCTACGTGGAGCCGATCACCCCCGAATTCGTCGAGAAGGTCATCGCCAAGGAACGCCCCGACGCGATCCTGGCCACCCTCGGCGGGCAGACCGCGCTCAACACCGCGGTCGCGCTGCACGAGAACGGGGTGTTGCAGAAGTACAACGTGGAGCTGATCGGCGCGGATTTCGAGGCCATCCAGCGCGGTGAGGACCGGCAGAAGTTCAAGGACATCGTCGCCAAGGTCGGCGGCGAGAGCGCGCGTTCGCGCGTCTGCTTCACCATGGACGAGGTCCGCGAGACCGTGGCCGAACTGGGCTTCCCCGTGGTGGTCCGGCCGTCGTTCACGATGGGCGGGCTCGGCTCGGGCATGGCCTACAACGACCGGGACCTCGACCGCATCGCAGGCGGCGGCCTCGCCGCCTCGCCCACCGCGAACGTCCTCATCGAGGAATCCATCCTCGGTTGGAAGGAATTCGAACTCGAGTTGATGCGGGACAGCCGCGACAATGTCGTGATCGTCTGCTCGATCGAGAACGTGGACCCGATGGGCGTGCACACCGGTGACTCGGTCACCGTCGCGCCCGCGATGACGCTCACCGACCGCGAATACCAGAAGATGCGTGACCTGGGCATCGCGATCCTGCGCGAGGTCGGCGTCGACACCGGCGGCTGCAATATCCAGTTCGCCGTCGATCCGGCCGACGGTCGACTGATCGTCATCGAGATGAATCCGCGCGTGTCGCGGTCCTCGGCGCTGGCCTCCAAGGCGACGGGTTTCCCGATCGCCAAGATCGCCGCCAAACTGGCTATCGGCTACACGCTCGACGAGATCGTCAACGACATCACCGGGGAAACCCCGGCCTGTTTCGAACCGACGCTGGACTACGTCGTGGTCAAGGCGCCGCGGTTCGCGTTCGAGAAATTCCCCGGCGCCGACCCGACACTGACGACCACCATGAAATCGGTCGGCGAGGCGATGTCGATCGGCCGCAATTTCTCCGAGGCGCTCGGCAAGGTGCTGCGTTCGCTCGAGACCAAGGCGACCGGGTTCTGGACCCAGGACGACGGGCAGTGGGCTCCGGTCGACAACAATGTCCAGGCCGCCGTCGAGGCGATCCTCGAGGATCTGCGCACGCCGACCGAAGGACGCATCTACCAGGTAGAGCGGGCGTTGCGCCTCGGCGCGAGCATCGAGGTGGTCGCCCAGGCGTCCGGTATCGACCCCTGGTTCGTCGCCGAGGTCGCCGGACTGGTCGAGCTGCGCGGTGAGATCCTCGACGCACCGGTACTGGACGAACCGCTGCTGCGTCGCGCCAAGCATTACGGACTGTCGGACCGTCAGCTCGCCGCGCTGCGCCCCGAACTGGCCGGCGAGACCGGCGTGCGCGTGCTGCGCCATCGGCTCGGCATCCGGCCGGTCTTCAAGACCGTCGACACCTGCGCCGCCGAATTCGAGGCCAAGACCCCGTACCACTACTCGGCCTACGAACTCGATCCCGCCGCCGAATCCGAGGTCGCGCCGCAGCGGGAGCGCGACAAGGTGATCATTCTCGGCTCGGGACCGAACCGCATCGGCCAGGGCATCGAATTCGACTACTCGTGTGTGCACGCGGCGCAGACGCTGTCGGCCGCCGGCTACGAGACGGTCATGGTCAACTGCAATCCCGAGACCGTCTCCACCGACTACGACACCGCCGATCGCCTCTACTTCGAACCGCTGACCTTCGAGGACGTGCTCGAGGTCTTCCACGCCGAATCCGAATCCGGCACCGTCGCGGGCGTCATCGTGCAGCTGGGCGGTCAGACCCCGCTCGGCCTCGCGCAGCGGCTGACCGACGCGGGCGTTCCCGTCGTCGGCACCAGCGCCGCCGCCATCGACCTGGCCGAGGATCGCGGAGAATTCGGTGAGGTGCTGGTCGCCGCCGGACTGCCCGCGCCCAAGTACGGCACCGCGACCACCGTCGCGCAGGCCAAGAAGATCGCGGCGAGCATCGGCTACCCGGTGCTGGTGCGGCCGTCCTATGTGCTCGGCGGGCGCGGCATGGAGATCGTCTACGACGAGAATTCGCTCGAGGGCTATATCTCCCGCGCGACCGAACTCACCCCCGATCGCCCGGTGCTGGTCGACCGGTTCCTCGAAGACGCCATCGAGATCGACGTCGACGCCCTGTGCGACGGCGAGGAGGTCTACCTCGGCGGAGTCATGGAACATATCGAGGAGGCCGGTATCCACTCCGGCGACTCCGCCTGCGCCCTGCCCCCGATCACGTTGGGGCGCAGCGATATCGAGGCGGTGCGCCGGTCCACGGTGGCGCTGGCCAAGGGGATCGGCGTCAAGGGCCTGCTGAACGTGCAGTACGCGCTCAAGGACGACGTGCTCTACGTGCTCGAGGCCAACCCGCGTGCCAGCCGCACCGTCCCGTTCGTCTCCAAGGCCACGGCGGTGCCGCTGGCCAAGGCGGCGGCCCGGATCACCATGGGCGCGACCATCGCCGAACTGCGCAAGGAAGGCATGCTGCCCGGCGAGGGCGACGGCGGCCACGTTCCGCTGGACGCACCGGTCGCGGTCAAGGAAGCGGTGCTGCCGTTCCATCGCTTCCGCCGCGCCGACGGCAGCGGGGTCGATTCGCTGCTCTCCCCGGAGATGAAATCCACCGGCGAGGTCATGGGCATCGACGCCGATTTCGGTACCGCCTTCGCCAAGAGCCAGGCCGCGGCCTACGGCTCGCTGCCCACCGAGGGCACCGTATTCGTCTCGATCGCCAACCGTGACAAACGGGCCATGGTCTTCCCGGTGAAACGCCTGCACGACCTCGGGTTCCGCATCCTCGCCACCGAGGGCACCGCGGAGATGCTGCGCCGCAACGGCATTCCGTGCGAGCAGGTCCGCAAGCATTCCGAACCGGATACCGCCGCCGACGCCGGGGATCGGCTGCCCAGCATCGTCGACCAGATCCGCGACGGTGAGATCGACATGGTGTTCAACACCCCGTACGGCAATTCGGGGCCGCGCGTCGACGGTTACGAGATCCGCACGGCCGCCGTCGGCGTCGACATCCCCTGCATCACCACGGTGCAGGGCGCCGCCGCGGCCGTGCAGGGCATCGAGGCGAGTATCAACGGCGGTATCGGGGTGCGCTCCCTACAGGAGCTGCATTCGGTGCTGCGTGGCTGATTCCGACCCTATGAAGGAGGCGGTTCGATGAAGACGTTCGGTGACCGATTACTGCGCGCCACGGCGCATTTCGGCCCGGTCTGTGTCGGCATCGATCCGCATCCCCAGCTGCTGGAGGCCTGGGGCCTGACCGACGACGCCGACGGCGTGGAGAAATTCGCGGAGATCTGCGTCGAGGCCTTCGACGGCACCGTCGCGCTGGTCAAGCCGCAGGTCGCCTTCTTCGAGCCCTACGGTTCCGGCGGTATCGCGGTGCTGGAGCGGACGATCGAGGTGCTGCGCGCCTCGGGCACGCTGGTGCTCGCCGACGCCAAACGCGGCGATATCGGCTCGACCATGGACGCCTACGCCAGGGCCTGGCTCGGTGACGGATCCCTCGGCGCCGACGCGGTGACGGTGTCGCCCTATCTCGGATTCGGATCGCTCTCGCCCGCGCTCACGCTGGCCGAGGCCAACAACCGTGGGGTGTTCGTGCTGGCCGCGACCTCCAATCCGGAGGGCGGTCAGGTGCAGCGGGTGGTCGCGGCGGACGGGCGGACCATCGCCCAGTCCATCGTCGACGAGGCGACGCTGTGCAATGCCGGTGCGGAATTCGGGTCGGTGGGCGTCGTCGTCGGTGCGACGTTGACCGAGGCTCCCGATGTGTCGGCCCTCAACGGCCCGATCCTGATGCCCGGTGTCGGTGCGCAGGGCGGCGGCCCCGACAGCGTGCGCGCGCTGGTGCCCGAGGCGATGCTGCGTTCGGTGCTGCCCGCGGTCTCGCGCGAGGTCCTGCGCGAGGGCCCGTCGGTATCGGCACTGCGTGCCAGGTTGAACGCGATTCAGGACGAGTTCGCGTTCCTGCGTTCCTGAGCTCCCCACTGCCACGTCGCGGCCCTCTGGCGGGCAGCCAGGTGGCACTCCGGGCCGGTTGGGCGCGCTCGCGGACCACGTGTGGTCGGCGGTGCCCGCCCGTCGGGCTCGGTGGACGCCTCGACGCATCGAATACGTGGATGCAAGGCCCCGGATTCCTCGGAATCCGGGGCCTTCGTCGTCTCGGATCCGGCTCCCGGAGAGTGATCCAGGACACGTATGGGGACATGTGTTCGATCCGACACGCGGGAAGTTGCGCCGACACGCCGACAATTTCCAGAAAGTTCCTGGTCGGGCGGGTGTGTGGTTGCTGGGGGTCCGCGCAGCGCTACCGCTATCGCTCCGCTATCCCTCATATTTCCGGTATATCCCCAGGTCGCGGGGTGTTTCATGGGAATGGCGGTACGATCACGGCAGCGAGCGAGGCATTGTGCGGATTCGACCGCTCGCGCCGAGGTGACAGTCGGAATCATGCGCTGACCTGGGGGGCGGGTTCGCAATTGCAGGACGTCGTGGGTACGGTCGCTGAGACTGTCGGGTTACCGGCAGGAGTTTATGCAATGAACGATGAGACGGAGGAACCGTGGCCCTTCCCCAGCTGACTGACGAGCAGCGCGCCGCTGCTTTGGAGAAGGCGGCGGCCGCTCGCCGCGCTCGGGCGGAGCTCAAGGAGCGTTTGAAGCGTGGTGGCACCGACCTGAAGAGCGTGCTCAAGGATGCCGAGACCGATGAGATTCTCGGCAAGATGAAGGTTTCGGCGCTGCTGGAGGCCCTGCCCAAGGTCGGCAAGGTCAAGGCAGCCGAGATCATGACCGAACTGGAGATCGCTCCCACCCGCCGTTTGCGCGGGCTCGGCGATCGGCAGCGCAAGGCGCTGTTGGCCCGGTTCGACTTCGACGCCTGATTACGAGGGTGGTCGAACACACGCGGAAGGGTCGACTGGTTGTACTGGTCGGCCCCTCGGCCGTGGGCAAATCCACGGTCGTGCGGTGCGTGCGGGAATTCCTGCCCGAACTGGTCTTCAGTGTGTCCGCGACAACCCGGGCCCCCCGGCCCGGGGAAGTCGACGGACTGGACTACCGGTTCGTCTCCCGAGCCGAATTCGACGCCATGATCGAGGCGGGCGAACTGCTCGAATGGGCGGAGATCCACGGCGGACTGCAGAGGTCGGGCACCCCGGCAGGTCCGGTACGCGAGGCGCTGGCGGCGGGCAAGAACGTGCTCGTCGAAGTGGACCTCGAAGGTGCCCGTTCGGTACGTCGGGCGCTGCCCGAAGCCATACTCGTCTTCCTGGCCCCGCCGAGCTGGGACGAACTGGTCTCCCGGCTCACCTCTCGCGGGACCGAATCCCCCGAGGTGATCGCACGTCGGCTGGAGACCGCGAGGATCGAATTGGCGGCCTGTGACGAGTTCGACATCGTGATCGTGAACGACGAGGTGACCAGCGCCTGTGAGCAGTTGGTATCGTTGTTCGTTAGCACTATTTCGAGATAGGCTGCGCGCTCTTCGTCGTCGTCGGCACGAAACCGGGCCGACGACCGTCGGGCCGCGATCCCGAGACACGAGCACCCGCTGATCTCAGTACCCATCGATTTCACCGACGAACCGCAGGAGCCTCCTCAGTGAGCGAAAAGACCGTGCACGTGTACGACACTCCGATCGGCCTGACCAACCCCCCGATCGATGAGCTGCTCGAGCGCACGTCGTCCAAGTACGCGCTGGTGATCTACGCGGCCAAGCGTGCACGTCAGATCAACGATTACTACAACCAGCTCGGCGACGGCATCCTCGAATACGTCGGCCCGCTGGTCGAGCCGGGTCTGCAGGAGAAGCCGCTGTCGGTGGCCATGCGTGAGATCCATTCCGATCTGCTCGAGCATTCCGAAGGCGAATAAGATCGTCGTTCTCCCCGCCGTAGGCGGGGAACAGCCACCCGGAGGGCCAGTGACCACACGGATCGTCGTCGGTGTCGGCGGAGGAATCGCCGCATACAAGGCGTGCGCGCTCGTCCGTCGTTTCACCGAGACCGGGCACGAGGTGCGGGTGATCCCCACGGAGTCGGCGCTGCAATTCGTCGGCAAGGCCACCTTCGAGGCACTGTCGGGGAACCCGGTGCACACCGACGTGTTCACCGATGTGCCCGAGGTGCCGCACGTGCGCCTCGGCCAGGAGGCGGACCTCGTCGTCATCGCCCCCGCCACCGCCGACCTGATGGCGCGCGCCGCCCACGGCCGCGCCGACGACCTGCTGACCGCCACGTTGCTGACGGCCCGATGTCCGGTACTGATCGCGCCCGCGATGCATACCGAGATGTGGGAGCATCCGGCGACGGTGGCCAATGTCGCGACGCTGCGCGAGCACGGCGCGATCGTCATGGAACCGGCGTCGGGACGGCTCACCGGAACCGATACCGGTCCGGGCAGGCTGCCCGAGCCCGAGGAGATCTTCGGGCTCGCCATGCTGTTGCAGGAACGCCCCGACGCGATTCCGCGCGATCTGGTCGGCCGCCGGGTGGTCATCACCGCGGGCGGTACCAGGGAACCGCTGGATCCGGTGCGTTTCCTCGGCAATCGCAGCTCCGGTAAACAGGGCTACGCGCTGGCCAGGGTGGCTGCCCAGCGCGGCGCTCAGGTCACCCTCATCGCGGGCAACACGATCGAGATGGCCGCACCCGCCGCCGTCGACCTGGTGCACGTCACCACCGCCGAACAGCTGAAAACCGCCGTCGACAAGCACGCGGTCGGCTCGGACGCGGTGATCATGGCCGCCGCGGTCGCCGATTTCCGGCCGACCAATGTCGCCGCCGCCAAGATCAAGAAGGGCGCGGGCGAACCGGATGTCATCGCGTTGACCAAGACCGACGACATCCTCGCCGGTCTGGTGCAGTCGCGACGTGACGGCCAGCTGCCGGGCACCTCGATCGTCGGATTCGCCGCCGAAACCGGTGACGAGCAGGGCGATGTACTCACCCACGCGCGCGCCAAACTCGCGCGCAAGGGCTGTGACCTGCTGGTCGTCAACGCGGTCGGCGAGGGCAAGGCGTTCGAGGTCGACACCAACGACGGCTGGCTACTCGGGGCCGACGGCACCGAACAGGCCCTCGATCACGGATCGAAGGCCTTGCTCGCCAGTCGGGTGCTCGACGCGCTGACGGTCCTGCTGCACGCCTGAGTCGCGACGATCGATATCGTTGCGACGCCGAGGATCCCGGCCACGGGCGTCCGGTCGGGATCCGGGGTTGTGGATATACGGCCGGAAACCCGCGCGTGAACCGTCTGGGTCGGACGAGGTAGGTCCACACTTTGCGTCGAAGATTTGGAATAGTCTGAGTTCAAGGGTTGCGCTGTGGCGCGGTCGCACTACTGTCGTGGCCCGATACGAGAAATCCGTCGAGGAAGAGGGAACAACTGTGCCCACGTCTGGCAGCCGCCTATTCACCAGTGAGTCCGTGACCGAGGGTCATCCGGACAAGATCTGTGACGCCATCAGCGATTCCATCCTCGACGCCTTACTCGCGCAAGATCCGCGCAGCCGGGTGGCGGTGGAGACGCTCGTGACCACCGGCCAGGTCCACGTCGCCGGTGAGGTCACCACCTCGGCCTACGCCGATATTCCGAAAATCGTCCGCGACAAGGTCCTCGAAATCGGATACGACTCGTCCGCAAAGGGTTTCGACGGGAACTCCTGCGGCGTGAATATCGCGATCGGCGCGCAGTCGCCCGATATCGCCCAGGGCGTCGACACCTCGCACGAGGCCCGTGTCGGCGGCGAGGACGACGCCATCGCGCGTCAGGGCGCCGGTGACCAGGGGTTGATGTTCGGTTTCGCGACCGTCGACACCCCCGAGTTGATGCCGCTGCCGATCGCACTGGCCCATCGGCTCTCGCGCAAACTCACCGAGGTGCGCAAGACCGGTGTGCTGCCCTACCTGCGCCCGGACGGCAAGACCCAGGTCACCATCGAATACGACGGTGATCGCCCGGTCCGGCTCGACACCGTCGTGCTCTCCACCCAGCACGCCGCCGATATCGATCTCGACAATATGCTCGCCCCCGATATCCGCGAGAAGGTCGTCGACGCGGTGCTGGCCGACCTGAACGTGCCGACCCTCGACATCTCCGACGTGCGGCTGCTGGTCAACCCGACCGGCAAATTCGTGCTCGGCGGCCCGATGGGTGACGCGGGTCTGACCGGCCGCAAGATCATCGTCGACACCTACGGCGGCATGGCCCGTCACGGCGGCGGCGCGTTCTCCGGCAAGGATCCGTCGAAGGTCGACCGCTCGGCCGCCTACGCCATGCGCTGGGTCGCCAAGAATGTCGTCGCGGCCGGACTGGCCGACAAGGTCGAGGTCCAGGTGGCCTACGCCATCGGCAAGGCGGCGCCGGTCGGTCTGTTCGTGGAGACCTTCGGCACCGAGAAGGTCGATCCGACGCGTATCTCCACCGCCATCACCGAGGTGTTCGACCTGCGTCCGGGTGCGATCATCCGCGATCTGGACCTGCTGCGCCCGATCTACGCGCAGACCGCCGCGTACGGCCACTTCGGCCGCACCGACGTCGATCTGCCCTGGGAGAGCACCGACCGCGCGGACAAACTGCGCGCGGCCGTCGGCCTCTGAAACCAGCAGGTACGGGTCGTCCCGGAGTGAAGGGGGCCGTGGCGAAAGCCCCCGGCCCTCCCTCGGACCCCGGGTCCGAGGGAGTCACGCCGACCACCACATCGACAGCAGCGGGACTACCCATCGCACGGGTACTCCCGCTGTTGTCGCCTGCCCACCTCGACCGGGATTTCGACTACCTGGTCCCGCCCGAGTTCGACGACATCGCCCAGCCCGGCGTGCGCGTCCGTATCCGTTTCGCGGGCAGACTCGTCGACGGGTACCTGCTGCGTCGGCTCGCGCACACCGAGCACACCGGGAAAATGGTGAAACTCGAGCGCGTGGTCTCCGCGGAACGCGTGCTCACTCCCGAAATCCTCGACCTCGCCACCGCCGTCGCCCATCGCTACGCCGGCACCCGCGCCGACGTGCTCCGCTTGGCCGTTCCGCCCAGGCACGCTCGGACCGAGAACGGTGGGAGCGCGAAGAAGAGCGCCCCCGATCCGAGCGTGCCGGTGGAGGACCCCGAGTTCCACGAGCAGCAACGGGACTCCGGCGATCACGAAGCATCGCCGCACACGCTCGACGGTTCGACTGTGGAGAATGTCCCGGGTGCCACCGAAGAGGCCGTCGATGGCATATCCGATAGCGCTGACCTGGACGACGATGACCGGGTAGCTCGGCAGCGGTCGGTGGCGAGTCCGGCCGACGCCGCGCTCGCGGACGTCGGGATCCGAGGTGTGGGATCGGCGAGTGCGGGCAACGCCGCGCTGCCGGGAACCGAGACCTCGGATGCCGCGACGGCCAATCCGGACCACCCCGCACCTGCGGGAATCGGCACTTCCGATCCGGTGACCTTCGATCCGGAGCCGTGGGACCGCTACGTCCACGGCCGGGCATTTCTCGCGGCGCTCGGGCAGGGCAAGGGGGTGCGCGCGGCGTGGCAGGCGCTCCCCGGCGAGGACTGGGCTCGACGGCTGGCCGAATTGGCGGCCACGGTCGTCGGTGCCGGGCGCAGTGCGATCCTCCTGGTGCCCGATCAGCGGGACCTGGACCGGGTGCTGGCGGAATGTACTCTGCTGCTGGGGGATTCGGCGGTCGGACTGGCGGCGGGGTTGGGCCCGGCGGCGCGCTACCGGCGCTGGCTCGCGGTGTTGCGGGGGAGTGCGCGGGTGGTCGTCGGCACGCGTGCGGCGGTGTTCGCCCCCGCCGCCGACCTGGGATTGATCGCGATGTGGGACGACGGTGACGACACCTACGCCGAACCGCGCGCGCCCTATCCGCACGCGCGTGAGGTCGCGATGCTGCGCGCGCACGAATCCGGCGCCGCCTTCGTCGCCGCAGGATTCGCCAGGACCGCCGAGGTGCAGGCGGTGGTGGACTCCGGCTGGGCGCACGATCTGGTCGCCGACCGGTCGGTGTTGCGCAAGCACACCCCTCGGATCAGCGCGCCGGGTGATTCGGATCTGGCGCTCGAACGCGATCCGATCGCACGCGCCGTGCGCATTCCCGGCATCGCCTTCGCGGCGGCGCGGTCGGCGTTGAAGGAAGGCGCGCCGGTCCTGGTCCAGGTGCCGCGTCGCGGCTATGTGCCCGCGCTCGCCTGCACGAAATGCCGGACCCCCGCGCGTTGCAGGCATTGCAACGGACCGCTCGCGCTGCCCGAAACCCGTGGCGGCCGCAATGATCCGAACGCGGCGCACAGTCCGAGTTGCCGGTGGTGCGGGATCGTGGAGGCCGGGTTCCGCTGTCCGGTGTGCGCGTCACGCGCGCTGCGCGCGGTGGTGATCGGCGCGCAACGCACCGCGGAAGAACTCGGGCGCGCTTTCCCCGATGTGCCCATCCGTGGTTCGAGCGGCGGCGCGCTGCTCGACACGGTGGAACCGGGTCCGCAGGTGGTGGTCGCCACGGTCGGCGCCGAGCCGACGGTGCGCGGCGGCTACGGCGTGGCGCTGTTGCTGGACAGTTGGGCGCTGCTCGGCCGGGCCGATCTGCGCGCGGGCGAGGACGCGTTACGCCGTTGGATGTCGGCGGCGGCCCTTGTGCGCGCGCACGGGCAGGTGATCGTGATGGCCGAACCGTCGATTCCGACCGTGCAGGCCCTGGTCCGCTGGGATCCCGTCGGACACGCGCGCGCCGAGGTCGACAGTCGCGCCGAGGTCGGATTTCCGCCCGCGGTCCGGTTGGTCGCGATCGACGGTTCCACCGAAGCCATCGCCGAATTGCTCTCCACCGCGGCACTACCCGATCATGTGGAAGTGCTCGGCCCGGTACCGCTTCCGCCCTTCGCCCGGAAACCGTTCACGGGTGATTCACCCGTCGAGGTCGAACGCATGATCCTGCGCGTCGATCGTCGCGAGGGTGCGGCCCTGTCCAAAGCGCTGATCACCGCGCAGGCCATTCGCAGCACGCACCGCACCGATGCCCCGCTGCGCGTGCAGATCGACCCGGTCGATATCGGCTGAGCGGTCCGGACGCGTTGCTACGGCGTGCCGACCGGTCTGCCGGTGAGAAACGCGGTCATCGCCTCGGCGACGGCTTCCGGACGGTCGAGCATCGAGAGGACGTAGGCATCGTCGATCTCGACGAGTCTCGCATTCGGGATCAGGTCGGCCAGCCGTCGGCCGTGGTCGCGTGGCATCACCTTGCCCGCGGACGACCACAGGATCAGCGCGTCGCCCGAGAAATGCCGCAGTGCTTCGGTATGGGCGACGAGCTCGGCCTTGTGGAATCCGGATCTGGTGTAGGAGAGCACATCCCGGCGAATGCGCTTGTCGCGCAGCCCGGGTTCGGTCCAGCCGCGCACCAGGTCGTCGGGCAGGCTCCGGCGCGTCATCCAGCCGAACAGCACCGGGGTGTCACGCAACCACCGGACGCGTAATTGCCGCAGGGCCAGCGAGACTCCGCCGGGCAGATAGCTGGCCACGGTGGCGGTCTTACCCGGCAGGCCGGGTGGGAAGTTGTCGAACGCCTCGCAGGGCAGCACGATCAGGCGGCCGACGCGTTCGTCGAGTCCGTAGGCCGTCAGGAACAGGCCGCCGCCCCAATCGCTGTGCACCAGGGTCGTGTCGCGCAGGTCCAGGGCGGTGAGGAATTCCGCGATGAGCACGTTCAATCCGCGCATGCTCAGATCCGCGCCGGGAAGCATCGGTTCGGGATGCGCGCCCAACGGCAGATCCGGCATCAGATAGCGGAAGCCGTCGGGCAACCGGTCGATGACGCCGTCCCATTGCGTGTGATTGATGAGCAGTCCGTGCAGGAGGACGACCGGTGGGCCTTCTCCGCGTTCGGCGTAGTGGAGTGGACCCGCTGTGAGCTGGACTGTCGGCATGTGGACTCCATTCTGGGACCGCTGTCGGGCGATGCTCCGCGCGCCGTGTCCGCGAGCGGAGCTGCCCGGGTGGCAGGTAGAGCATTTGCTCTAGAGTGCTTACTCTAGTCTGGGAGTGTGACCGAGCAGATGTCAACAACCACCAGGGATCGCCTCGTGACGGCGACGGCGGAACTGATGCGAAGGCAGGGGTACTCGGCGACGACGGTCAAGCAGGTCACCGTCGCCGCACACGCCCCGATGGGATCGCTGTATCACCACTTCCCCGAGGGAAAACCACAGCTGGCGGCGTCGGCGCTACGCACATCCGGCGCCGCGTACATCCAGCTCCTGCCCCTGCTGATGGATCCGTACGACGACCTGCGCGAGGCGATCCCCGCCGCCTTCGCCGCGGCCGCCGAACAGATCCGGGACTCGGGCTGGATGAATATGTGCCCGGTCGGGACCGTCGCGGGCGAGATCGCCGACAGTGAACCCGGACTGCGCGAGGTCACCGCCGAGGTCATCGGCTCCTGGGTCGAATCGGGGTCGGACTATTTCGTGCGCCGCGGTCTCGCCGCCGCCGACGCCCGTGAGCTGATCTTCGCGGTGCTCGCCGCGTTGGAGGGCGCCTTCATCCTGTGCCGCACCCTCCGGTCGGTCGAACCGTTGCACGCCGCGGGGCGTGCGATGGCGTCGCGGGTGGAGGTGATGGTCGCGGCGTCGGGCGGCTGAACCCAGAGTGGGCGTCGTCACCGGGAATGATCCCCGACTTCCTTGCGTTCGATGCATTGTCGATATATCGTCGATAGTATGAAACGAACACGAGAGCCTGAGGAGGCCGAGATGAACACCCTCGACAATCAAGATTTCGGACGGCGTGGACGCCGTCACGGTCACCACCGCGCCGATATCGAATTCGGCCCGGATTTCCACGGCCGTCGCCGCGGCCCACGCCAGGGCTTCGGTCCCGGCTTCGGCCCGGGGTTCGGCCCCGGTTTCGGGCCGGGCCCGCAGTTCGGACGTGGACGCGGTCGCGGTGGCCGAGGTAGGCGCGGTGACGTCCGCGCCGCCGTATTGCTGCTACTGACCGAGCGTCCGATGCACGGATACGAGCTGATCCAGCAGATCCGTGAGCGCAGCGACGATGTCTGGCGTCCGAGTCCGGGATCGATCTACCCCGCGCTGGCCCAGTTGGAGGACGAAGGTCTCGTTCTCATCGAGAAGGTCTCGGGTCGTAAGACCGCGAAACTGACCGAGACCGGGACCGCGTACGTCACCGAGAACCGCGAGGATCTGGGCGACCCGTGGGCCGATGTCAAGACCGATGTGGGCGCCCAGGCCATCGACCTGCGCGGACTCGTCGGACAGCTGATGGGCGCGGTCGGGCAGGTCGCCGCGGCGGGTACGCCCGAACAGGCGGAGAAGGCGGCCGAGGTGCTGACCGAGGCGCGTCGCGCGCTCTACCGCATCCTCGCCGACGACGACGCTACCGAGAAGTAACCCCCGGACCTGTCCTGCGCGTGTGCCTTTCACGCCATTTCGGTTCATCATTGTGAGATGGAACAGCCGAAGGGTGTGTTGGGTTGGGGAGTATCACAGTGGGGCAGGTCGATGCTGATCTGCGTCATGGCCGGAGCCGTCCTGTTCGGCTCCGGCGCGGCGCGGGTGCACGCGGATCCGAGTTCGAACCACGCGCCCCCGGAGATACCGACCGCGAGCGCCCCCGCGCAGCCCGATCACCTGGCCGCGGCCGTCTATCAGAAATTCCATTGGAACGTCGTTCCCGCGGGCGTGAACAACGTCGACTGCGTACCCGCTGACCCGTCCTCGCGACCGGTGATCCTCGCGCACGGCACCGATTCCACCGCGTACTCCGATTGGTCGGCCATCGGCACGCTACTCGTCGACGCCGGAATCTGTGTTTTCGCATTGAACTACGGCGCGGCACCGGGCGCGAACACCTACGGCACCGAGGATATGCGGGTCAGTGCCGCCCAGGTCGGGGATTTCGTCGATCTGGTGCTGGCGCGGACCGGCGCCGACCAGGTCGATCTGGTCGGATTCTCCCAGGGCGCCAACGTGACTCGGTACTACATGAACAAACTCGGCGGCGCGTCCCACGTGCGGCAGTGGGTCGGACTGGCGTCGCCGAGTTACGGCGGGGTGATGTACGGGCTGGCTCCGGTCGCGCAGATGATCCCCGGGGCATTGGAACTGTTCGCGCGGGTGACCTCGCAGGCGGTGATACAGCAGGCGCAGGGATCGGCGTTCATGCTCGAACTCAACGCGGGCGGCGACACGGTTCCCGGACCGAGATACGTAACGGTCGGCAGCCGCGTCGACGAGATGATCCAGCCGTTCGAGAATATCGCCCTGCGGGGCACAGGCGCGGAGAACCTCGTGCTCCAGGATCTGTGCCCTGAGGATCTGACCGGGCATTTCCACATGGTCTACGACCCGTTCGTGGGGGAATTGCTGCTCGACATCCTCGACCCGGCGCGCGCCCCCGCGCCGGTGTGCCGTCCGGTGCCGCTCGGTACCGGCATTCCCGAGGTGATCATCGCGGGCAATTCCTGACCGCGACCGACGTGAACGGCCCCGTGATTCCGTCCGGAATCGCGGGGCCGTTCCGCGCGGGTGGGTCAGCAGTTGCTCGGCGCCGGTTCCCCGCGGAACCGTGCTTCGATGAAATTCCACGCTCCGGGGAATCCCGCCACCGCCGTGGTCATGTGCTCGGAGATGTCGTAGGTGACGAAGGTCAGGTGCGCCCCCGCCGCGCAGTATCTGTCGGCGACCTCGGCGGCGGATTGGAACGGCGTCAGTTCGTCGTAGATGCCGTGCCAGTAGTACAGCGGCGCGGTCGGCACGTCGGGAAAACGGCGGACGCTGTTCTCGCGCAACACCGCCCGCGCCTCCGGGTTGTCCATCAGGCTCTTGGTCGCGGCCATCTGCTCGGCATTGCGCAAGGCGCCGTTGGCCAGGATGAAACGCCTGCATTCGTCGTGGGTGAACTCCCGGAACCACAATCCGGTCTCGTTGAGCTGGGCCGAGATCGGCAACCGCGTCGGATACTCCCGCTCCAGGCCCATCGCCGCGGCGAAGGCGAGCCCGAAGCCGGGGTGCGGTCCGAAACCGATCCCGAGCGCCATCTCCTCGACATCCACCGGGATACCGCCCGCCGCGACGCCGACCAGTGGCAGATCGGGGGCGTAGGTCGGCTGCAACGCGGCGGCCCACGCGCTCGCCATCGCGCCGCCGGAGTACCCGGCCAGCGCGACGGGCGAATCCCCGAGTCCGAGGCCGGTCGCCCGCTTGAGCGCCCGCACGCTGTCGAGGGTGACCATTCCGCTCAGCCGTGCCGCGCCGTAGGCGACCGTCGGCCCCAGGTAGTCGGGCAGTGCGATGGCCCAGCCGCGCCCGAGCGGAAGTACCGCGCCGAGCGCGTCCAGGGTCTCCTCGTTGAACAGCGAATACGACGGATTGCATTTGGTGCCGAGCGAATTGATCAACGCCTGGTAGGAGACCAGCGGCGGGTTCACCGCGCCCTCGGGGATCAGCACGGTCGTCACGCCCATGATGGGATCGCCCGCCGAGTTGGTGGACCGGAACGCGACGTTCCAGTAGTCGACGCCCTGGAACGGGCCGGTGTCGACCTTGCGTGTGCGCACCACGTCGCCGGGCTGGAGCGCGGCGAGATCGTCGGGGGCGTGGAAGAACGGGTCGGGGTTCGGCGTCGGATAGAGGGGTTCGCTCGACGCCGTCGAATGGGTGGACATGGCGAGGCCGACGAAACAGACGGCGGCGATCAATGCCCTGAACCAGGTACCGGTCATGAGGTCGATCCTTGGAAGTCGGGGCCGGTCAGCAGTTGCTCGGCGCGGATTCGCCGCGGAAGCGGGCGTCGAGCCAGCTCACCGCGGACGGGAAGCCGAGTACGGCGGTGGCGAGGTGATCGGGGCTCGGATACAGCTCGGACCAGAGCCTGACCCCGGCCTGGCAGTAGCGGCGATTGGTGCGGTCGACGGATTCGACCGGGATCAGCGGGTCGGTCGGGGTGTGCCATTCGAAAACCGGCACGGTCGGGGTGCCGTCGAACAGTTCGAGACTGTTCTCGCCACTGACCTGCCATACCCGCTCGTCATCGATCAGCGACGTGGTCGAGGCGAGCGCGCCCGCGCTCTGCATGGCGCCGAGCGCGATGAGTTCGTAGGTGCAGGCGTTGGCCATCGACGCCCGGATCTGCTTGCCCTGCTCGTTGAGCTGATCGCTGATCGGGAGCCGGTCGGGGTATTCGCGCTCCAATCCGAGCGCCGCGCCCATCGCCAGGCCGAACATCGGGTGCGGCGCGAGGCCGAGCCCGCGGGCCATGAGATTGATATTCATCGGAACGCCGCCCGCCGCCGCGCCGACCAGACGCAGTTCGGGGGCGTATCGAGGTGCGAGCGCGGCGGCCCACGCGGTGGCCATGCCGCCGCCGGAATAGCCGAGCATCGCGGCCGGGCTCTCGGCGAGGTCGAGTCGGGGAACGCGCTGCGCCGCGCGGATTCCGTCCAGGGTGATCTGTCCGCCCAGCCGTGCCGCGCCGTAGGCGGCGGTGGGGCCGAGGTGATCGGGCAGCGCGATACTCCACCCGCGCAGCAACATGGTGTTGAGCAGCGGGACCGCGCGGTAGAGCAGGTTCGGGTCGTAGTCGTAGAGCCCGTGATAGACCGAGCATCGGGTACCGAGACCATTGATGATGTGCTGATACGACAGCAGGGGAGCCCCCGGTCGGTGCTCGGCGGGGGTCAGCACCGTCGTGGTCGCCGCGATAGGTCGGCCCTGGGAGTTCGTCGAACGGAATTTGATCAGGGTGACCGTCGCGGTCGGGAAGTACGGCAGCGGCGGCTCGGAACGCACATCGATGACGTCACCGGGCGCGGCGTCGGCGATGCCCGCCGGTGTGGCGAAGAACGGGTCGGGGTCCGGGTCCGGGTAGACGGGCTGGGCCATGACCTGGCCCTGACAGGTCAGCCCCGTCGCCGCACCGATCATCAACGCGCAGATCAGGATTCGGGTCCTAGTGAGCTTCATGGACGGTCCCTGTGGCAGTAGGTGCTATCGGGAAGCGGAGTCCGGTGGCCCGCTCGGATTCCTCCCACAACCGTTGCCGCAGTGCGGGATCGCGCGAGAGCGAACTCGACGGGGTCGCGGCGACCGGGCCTCGGGTGTGCATCAGCCGGGTGGGGCCCCAATAGGTTCCCGGGTCGGCTTCCGGTGCGGTGGCAGCGAACAGCATCGATCGCGCCGCGGCCGCCCTGGACTGTCCGACGAGTCCGATGAAGGGTTCGGCCACCAGATCCAGCGGCGTGCCGGTCCTGGCGACCAGCCCGGTGGGGGCGACTCCCGGATGGACAGCGTAGGACCTGGTGGCCGATCCGGTGCGTTCGAGTCGGTCCTGTAATTCGCGGGCGAACATCAGCGTCGCGAGTTTGGACTGCGCGTAGGCGCCCGATCGGGAATAGCGGCGGCGTTCGAACTGCAAATCATCCAGATGTAATGCGCGTATCCACTTGTGGGAAATGCTGGAGACCGACACGACGCGGTCGGTGATGCGGTCCAGCAGCAGTCCGGTCAACGCGAAATGCCCCAGGTGGTTGACGCCGAACTGCATTTCGAAACCGTCCGCCGTCCTCGCGAACGGGATGTTCATCAGACCGGCATTGTTGATCAGAACATCGACTTCGCCACGCCGGTCGGCGAATTCGCGAACCGACGCGAGGTCGGCCAGTTCGAGTCGCTCGACGACGATATCTCCGTCGATGTCGCGCGCGAATTCACGCGCCCGCTCGACGTCGCGGCATGCCATCACCACCGTCGCCCCGCGGTCGGCGAGCGTCGCGGTGACGACTCGGCCGAGACCGCCGTATGCCCCGGTGACGACGAAAGTTCGGCCCTGTTGGTCCGGTATCAGGCCGGGGTTCCACGTCATGGGGGCAGACACTATGGCAGCCTGCGAAACCCGAGCAATGGTTGCTGGGCAAGCCCCAGTGGCGTCACACCCGCCATTGTTGTGTCTCCCAAATACCCTGATTGCGAATGCGATTCGTCACGACCTGTCCTAGCCTGACGCACAGTGACACCGCAGCTCGCGCTGTGTGTCGCCCCACTTTGTCCGCTAACTGTGTCGCATCGACGGTGTCGTGCCGTCGCCGTCCGGCCGGTGCGACGCGATGGGGCCGGCGATTCGAATTCTGCCGCCGTCGTGTCTGGTTCCACGGTAATGACGCATGCCGTTACCGCTGATGCAGGAGATGTTTGCCCATGGCGAATGAGAACGAGCTTCGCGCCTATATGAAAAAAGCGATCAAGGAATTGCAGACCACCCGGGGGCGGTTGGCGGATCTGGAATCGAGGGCGCACGAGCCGATCGCGATCGTCGGGATGGCATGTCGCTATCCGGGCGGCATCGAATCGCCGGAACAGCTGTGGCGCGCGGTGGCCGACGGCGTCGACCTGGTCTCGGACTGGCCGCGCGATCGAGGCTGGGACACCGACGGGCTCTTCGACGCAGAACCGGGCATCGAGGGCAAGACCTATGTCCGGTCCGGTGGATTCCTGGACGGCGCAACAGAATTCGATCCGGCGTTCTTCGGGATCGGGCCGCGCGAGGCCCTCGCCATGGATCCGCAGCAACGGCTGGTGCTCGAGACCGGCTGGGAGGCGTTCGAACGGGCCGGTATCGATCCGACGACCGTGCGCGGCAGCGCCACCGGTGTCTTCGTCGGCATGATGACCGATGCCCAGACCCCGCCCGCGCACACCATGGGCAAGGATCGCCACGGCGTCCTCCCGTTCCTGATGACGGGCCAGGCGGCGAGTATCGCCTCCGGCCGCATCGCCTACACCCTCGGGCTGGAGGGGCCCGCCGTCACCATCGACACCGCCTGTTCGTCGTCGCTGGTCGCGGTGCACCAGGCGGCGCGGTCGCTGCGCGCGGGGGAGTGTTCGCTCGCGCTCGCGGGCGGGGTCACGGTGATGGCGACCCCGTCGGCGTTCATCGCGTTCTCGGCCCAGCGCGCGCTCGCGGGCGACGGCCGCTGCAAATCCTTCGCCGCGGCCGCCGACGGCACCGCCTGGGGCGAGGGCGTGGGAATGCTGCTGCTGGAGCGCCTTTCGGAAGCTCGACGGCTCGGGCATCCGGTGCTCGGCCTCGTCCGGGGTACCGCGGTGAATTCCGACGGCGCGTCGAACGGGCTCACCGCGCCGAACGGATTGTCGCAGCAGCGGGTGATCAGGACCGCGCTCGCGGACGCGGGTCTGGAGGCCCGCGACGTGGATGTGGTCGAAGCGCACGGCACCGGAACGACACTCGGCGATCCGATCGAAGCCCAGGCGCTGCTCGCGACCTACGGTCAGCAGCGCGGCGATCGCGATCCGCTGCTGCTCGGGTCGATCAAATCGAATATGGGCCACACCCAGGCCGCCGCGGGCGTCGGCGGCCTGATCAAGATGGTGATGGCGATGCGTCACGAACTCGTCCCGCCGACCTTGCACGTCGACGAACCGTCACCGCATGTGGACTGGGCCTCGGGCGCGGTGCGCCTGGTCACCGAAGCGACACCGTGGCGGCGGTCGGACCGGTCGCGGCGGGCGGCGATCTCGTCGTTCGGGATCAGCGGAACCAACGCGCACGTGATCGTGGAGGAGGCGCCCGCCGAATCGGTCGCCGCGCCCGCCGTACCCGTCGATCCGGTGGTGACGCCGTGGGTGGTGAGTGCGAAATCCGAGGCGGCACTGGCCGCGCAGGCGGCGCGGCTGGCCGACTTCGTCGCGGCGGCCGACTCCGCGACAGCGGACCTCGCGACGGCCGATATCGGTTACACGCTGGCCGACGCGCGGGCCCGATTCGAGCACTGCGCCGTCGTCATCGGCGGTGATCGGGCGCAGTTGCGGGCGGGACTGCGGGCGCTGGCCGACGGTGTCGGCACTGCTGCGGTGGTGCGCGGCGCGGCGGGCGGACCGGCCTCGGTGGCGGTGATGTTCCCCGGCCAGGGCGCGCAGCGCGTCGGCATGGGCCGCGATCTCTACGAGCGCTATCCCTTCTACCGCAACGTCTTCGACGAGATCTGCGCCGCCTTCGACGTGCATCTGGACAGGTCGCTGCGTGACCTGGTCCTCGGCGGCGAGGACACGGAATCGGTCGATCTGCTCGATCGCACCGAATACACCCAGCCCGCCCTGTTCGCGACCGAGCTCGCGGTCTATCGGTTGGCCGAATCGTGGGGTCTGCGCGCGGATTTCCTGATGGGACATTCCATCGGCGAGATCGTCGCGGCCCACGTCGCCGGGGTGTGGTCGCTCGCCGGCGCGGTCACCCTGGTGGCGGCGCGCGGCAGGCTGATGCAGTCGCTGCCCACGGGCGGCGCGATGATCTCGGTCGCCGCGGGCGTCGACACCCTCGCCGGACTGCTCGACGAATTCGGTGACGTCCTCGGTGTCGCGGCGGTCAACGGGCCGCGAGCCACGGTGCTGTCCGGCCGGGATGCCGCGATCACCGCCGTGGCCGGCAAACTCGAGGCCGACGGCGTCACGGTGCGCAGGCTGCGGGTCAGCCACGCGTTCCATTCCCCCCTGATGGATCCGATCCTGGACGAATTCGCCGAGGTGTGCGCGAATCTGACCTACGGGACGGCGGTTGTCCCGGTCGTCTCCGCGCTCACCGGGCGCGTGGCCGAGACGGCCGAGCTGAGTTCACCCGACTACTGGGTGCGGCACCTGCGCGAACCGGTGCGATACCTGGACGCGGTGCGCTGGGCCCACGACACCGGCGAGGTCACCTGTTTCGTCGAGGCGGGGCCGGGCACGACCCTGTCCGGGCTGGTGCTGGGAGGCGTTCCCGAGGACCGGGCCGACGCCGTCACCGTCGCCCCGCTGCAACGACCGGGGTCGGCGGGCGAGATCGCCTTCGTCCACGGACTCGCCACCGCCTACACCGGCGGCGCACCGGTCCGCTGGACCGCCGCCTTCGCCGAGACCACCGCGCGGCGGGTCGACCTGCCGACCTACGCGTTCCAGCGGGGCAGGTTCTGGCTCGAGAGCGCTTCCGGCGGCGATATGCGCCAAGCCGGTCTCGGCGCGACCGACCACCCGCTGCTCGGCGCGGCGATCAGTCGCGCCGACGACGGTGGTCTGCTGCTGACCGGACGGCTCTCGCTGCGGACGCACCCGTGGCTGGCCGGGCACCGGATCGGTGGACAGGTGCTGCTGCCCGGCACCGCCTTCGTCGAACTGGCCTGCCACGCGGGCGAACTCGTGCACACACCGGACATCGGCGAACTCGTGCTCGAAGCGCCGCTGGTCGTGCCGGAGAGCGCGGCGGTCGAGGTGCAGGTCGTCGTCGGCGCGACGGGTGCGCAGGGCGCGCGGACCGTCGCGGTGTACTCCCGGCCGCAGGGTGCGGGCACGAATGTGGCCGAAGGTCGCTGGCTGTGCCACGCGAGCGGCAGCCTGGTTCCCGCGTCCGCCGAACAGCGCGTCAGCGGTGACCTCGGCGCCTGGCCGCCCGCGAACGCGGTGGCACTGCCCGCGAACGACCCCTACGACGGGATGGCGGCGGCCGGATACAGCTACGGCCCGGAATTCCAGGGGCTGGGGCGAGTGTGGCGTCTGGGGGAAGTGGTCTTCGCGGAAGTCGCCCTCCCCGAGCCGATTCGCGGCGACGCCGAACACTTCGGCATCCATCCGGCCCTGCTCGACGCCGCGCTGCACGCGATGATCCTGGCCGGGACGATCGGCGTATCGGGCAGCGGCGGAATCCGCCTGCCGTTCGCCTGGGAAGGTGTCCGCGTGCGCGCCGTCGGCGCCGCGGCGCTGCGGGTGCGCATCGCGCCGCGCGGGCCGGATCGCGTCGAGTTGGAACTGGCCGACACCATGGGCGGGATCGTCGCGACGATCGACGCGCTCGTCATGCGGGAAATCCCCCGCTCGGCACTCGGCGCCGCCGCCCCGGTCGCCGACGACGCGCTGTTCGAGACCACCTGGGTACCGGTGCCGCACGGCACGCGCACGGACGGAACCTGGTCCGGCGACGACTCGAACCTCCGATACACGCACTCGAACAACGACTTCCGGGTCATACCCCTGTTCTCCGACGCCGCCGGACCGTCCGGCGACGACCTGCCCGACGACGTACACGCCCGGCTCGCGACCCTGCTGTCCCGACTCCAGGATCTGCTCGCCGCCGACGATTACGACCACCCGGCACTGATCGCGGTCACCTGCGGCGCGGTGGCCGTGCACGGCGCCGAGGACGTCCCCGACCTGGCGGGCGCGGCGGCCTGGGGACTGCTGCGCAGCGCGCAGACCGAGAATCCCGGCCGTGTCCTGGTTCTCGACGTCGACGACCGCGCCGACTTCCGCTCGGCCGTCGCCCTCGCCGCCGAATCCTTCGACGAGGGCCAGCTCGCGCTGCGGCACGGCGAACTGTTCGCCCCCCGACTGACGCGCGCCGGAGCCGATACCGTCGGCTCGGCCGCGCTCGTCGAATCACCGTCCTGGCAGCTGGTGACACGGGGCAGGGGCACCCTGGACGGCGACAATATGATCCTGTCCGACGTGCCCGACACCGCGGCGCTGGAGCCGGGACAGGTGCGAATCGCGGTGCGGGCGACGGGGATCAACTTCCGCGACGTGCTCATCGTGCTCGGCATGTATCCGATCCCCGATACGCCCGTCGGCGGCGAGGGCTCCGGAATCGTCGTCGAGGTCGCCCCCGACGTCACCGACCTCGCGCCGGGGGACAAGGTGATGGGCATCTTCACCGGCGTCGCCGCGACGGTGGTCTCCGACCATCGGACCCTGATCCGCGTTCCCGAGGGATGGTCCTTCGAACAGGCGGCGGCCACGCCGATCGTCTTCGCCACCGCCTACTACGCACTCGTCGATCTCGCGGCCGCGCGGCCGGGGGAAACCCTGCTCGTGCATGCCGCGACCGGCGGTGTCGGCATGGCCGCGGTGCAGCTCGCCCGTCATCTCGGACTCGACCTCTACGTCACCGCGAGCACAGGCAAATGGAAAGTGCTGCGCGACATGGGCTTCGCCGACGATCGGATCGGTGACACCCGCACCGTCGACTTCGCGGACAAGTTCGCGGCCGCGACCGACGGCCGCGGCGTCGACATCGTGCTCGACTCGCTCGCGGGTGACAAAGTGGACGCGTCGCTGGGACTGCTGCCGCGCGGCGGTCGCTTCATCGAGATGGGGCTCACCGATCTGCGCGACCCGCAGACGGTGGCGGCCGATCACCCCGGCGTGCGCTACCGCAACTTCCTGCTGATGGAGGCCGGTCCGCAACGTCTGCGGGAGATCCTGGCCGAACTGGTGCGGCTCTTCGACACCGGCGCGTTGCGCCCACTTCCGGTGACCTCCTGGGACGTGCGCCGGGCCCCGGCCGCGTTCCGCCAGCTCAGTCAGGCACGCCATATCGGCAAGTACGTGCTCACCGTGGCACCCGGACCGGACCCGGCGGGCACCGTGCTGGTGACCGGCGGTACCGGCGGACTCGGCGCGCTGATCGCCAAGCACCTGGTCACCGCGCACGGTGTCCGTCATCTACTGCTGGCGGGCCGACGCGGTCGCGCCGCCGACGGCGCGACCGAACTGGAAGCCGAACTCACCGCGCTCGGGGCCGAAACATCCATCGTGGCCTGCGATCTCGGTGACAGGTCGGCGGTCGACGCGCTGCTCGCCGGGGTGGACGAACGTCATCCGCTGACCGGAATCGTGCACGCCGCGGGCATCGTCGACGACGCGCTGCTGTCGGACCAGAACGGTGAACGGCTCGCCCGGGTGCTGCGGGCCAAGGCCGATTCGGCCTGGCATCTGCACCGGGCGACCCGCGATCTGCCGCTGTCGATGTTCGTGCTGTACTCCTCGGTCGCCGGACAACTCGGTTCCCCCGGTCAGGCGAACTACGCCGCCGCGAACGCCTTCCTCGACGCCCTCGCCCAGCATCGCGTGGCCGCGTCTTTGCCCGCGACCGCGCTGGCGTGGGGTCTGTGGGAACGCGCGACCGGCATCACCGGCCACCTCACCGACCGTGACCGCATGCGGATGCGCCGTGACGGCCTGATCCCGCTGGCCGACGCCGAGGGCGTCGCCCTGTTCGACACCGCACGCGGCACCGGCCACACGGCGCTTGTGCCCGCGCGGCTCGATCTGGACGCGCTCCGATCGCTGGGCGAGGCGTCCGAGATGCCGCCGGTCCTGCGCGGCCTGCTGCGTGCCCAGCGCCGTGCCGCCGACGCGAGCGTCGCCGAGGCGGCCGCCCTGGTCGCCGGTCTGACCGGGCTCGGGCCGGTGGAACAGGAACGCGTGATCCTCGGCGTCATCCGGTCGCACGCCGCGGCGGTGCTCGGCCACGAATCGCGCGAGGCGGTGCCGCCGGACACGGCGTTCACCGAACTCGGATTCGATTCGCTGGGTGCGGTCGAATTCCGTAACCGGCTCAAAGCGGCGACCGGGGTGAAACTGTCGACCACCGTCGTCTTCGACTACCCGAACGCCGCCAAACTGGCGCGCTACCTGCGCGAGGAGATCGCACCGGAACGGGACCCGGTGCAACATCTCGTCGTCCGGTTGGACACCGTGGCGCAGGAATGCGCCGAACTCGACGGCGAACAACTCGGCGTGATCGTGGCCCGCCTCGGCGAACTGGCGCGCCGACTCGGCGGGGGCACCGGCGAAACCGTCGACGACATCGATGACGCCGACGACGACGAACTGTTCGAACTCATCGATCAGGTTCGCCCCGCGAGCCTCGGCTGAAAGGGCGACCGTGGCGAACGAAGCCGAACTGCGCGATTATCTCAAACGCGCGGCACACACCATCAAGGAGACGCGACAGCGCCTCGACGAGATCGAATACCGGGCCCGCGAGCCGATCGCGGTCGTGGGGTCGGCCTGCCGGTTCCCCGGCGGCATCGACTCACCGGAGCTGCTGTGGGAGGCGCTGCTCGAGGGCCGCGACCTGATCGGCGACATGCCGGAAGATCGCGGCTGGGATATCGACGGGCTCTACGATCCCGACCCGGACAAATTCGCGAAGTCCTACACCAGGTCCGGAGGTTTCCTGGACCGGGCGGGCGCGTTCGACGCGGGCTTCTTCGGGATCGGTCCGCTCGAGGCGCGGGCCATGGATCCGCAGCACCGACTGCTGCTCGAAGTGGCCTGGGAGGCGATCGAACGCGCCAGGATCGATCCGTCGACCCTGCGCGACGGACCGACCGGCGTATTCGTCGGGCTCAGCGAACAGGGGTACGGATTCGGCTCGGCCCAGCAGTGGGACGGCGCGGAGACCTATTTCTTCACCGGGAACGCCGCCGCGATGGCGGCGGGACGGATCGCGTATCTGCTCGGTCTGGAAGGTCCCGCGCTCACCGTGGACACCGCGTGCTCGTCGTCGCTGGTCGCCGTGCACCAGGCGGTGCAATCGCTGCGCCTGGGCGAATGCGCGACCGCGCTGGCCGGTGGCGCGGCCGTGATCGCCACACCCGCGCCGTTCGCGCTGTTCTCGCGCCAGCGGGCATTGGCGCCGGACGGACGCTGCAAGTCCTATGCCGCCGCCGCGGACGGCACGGCCTGGGGCGAGGGCGCGGGACTGCTGCTACTGGAACGACTTTCGGACGCGCGCGCCAACGGCCATCCGATCCTGGCGGTCATCAGGGGTTCGGCGATCAACGCCGACGGCGCGTCGAACGGACTGACCGCGCCGAGCGGGATCGCGCAACGCCGAGTCATCCGGGCCGCGCTCGCGGCCTCCGGGCTCACCACCGCCGAGGTGGATGTCGTGGAAGGGCACGGCACCGGAACGGTACTCGGCGATCCGGTCGAGGCCCAAGCCCTGCTCGCCACCTACGGTCGCGGACGCGGCGACAGCACCCCGCTGCTGCTCGGTTCGATCAAATCCAATATGGGCCACACCCAGTCCGCGGCGGGGGTGGCCGGACTCATCAAGGTCATCGAAGCCATGCGACACGGCGTCGTCCCGGCGACCCTGCACGTGGATACCCCGACACCGCACGCGGATTGGGACGACGCCGGGGTCCGGCTGGTCACCGAGCCGACGCCCTGGCCCGAGGTGGACCGGCCGCGCCGCGCGGCGGTGTCGTCCTTCGGAATCAGCGGCACCAATGCCCACGTCATCGTCGAACAGGCCGCCCCTGCCGCCGCGACCACCGCTCCTGCTTCTGCCACCACCACCGCTGCCACCACCGCTGCCACCACCACCACCGCTGCCTCCGCTGCCTCCGCCGCCGCTGCTGCCACCGCCACCGCCGCCGCCGCTGCCACGACTGACGCCGCTGCCGTTGCCGCCGCCACCGGAGGCGACGCTGCCACTGCCGACAGTGTCACCGCCACCGATCCGCTGTCCGCGATCCGAGGTACCGCCCCCACGGCGTGGGTTCTCTCGGCGAAATCCGAAGCCGCGCTGCGGGAACAGGCAGCCCGGCTGGCGAGCACGCCGCCCGCCGACCCCGTCGACATCGGGTACTCCCTGGTGCGCACCCGCGCACGATTCGATCACCGCGCGGTGATCGTCGCGGCCGACGCCGACGAACTGCGGCGTGGCGTGGACGCGCTCGCGGCGGGCACCCGCTCCGCGGCGCTGGTCCGTGACCGCCGTCGCGGCTCGGGGAAGATCGCCATGCTGTTGTCGGGCCAGGGCAGCCAGCACACCGGGATGGGGCAGCGGCTCTACCGGGCCTATCCGGTCTTCCGCGCCGCCTTCGACGAGGTGTGCGAGTTGTTCACCCCGCATCTGGAGCGCCCGCTGCGCGAGGTGATCTTCGACGCGGCGGCCGCGGATTTGCTCGGTCGCACCGATTACACCCAGCCCGCGCTGTTCGCGATCGAGGTCGCGCTGTTCCGGTTGCTCGAATCCTGGGGAATGACACCGGATTTCCTGGTGGGACATTCGATCGGGGAGTTGGCGGCCGCGCATCTGGCCGGGGTGCTGTCCCTGCCGGACGCCGTCACGATGGTCGCGGCCCGCGGACGTCTCATGCTCGGTCTTCCACGCGGGGCGATGACGTCGGTGCGCGCTTCCTACGACGACGTCGTCGCGGGTCTGGCCGAATCCGGGCTCGACGTCGCGGTCGCGGCGAGCAACGGCCCCAACGCCACCGTGGTCTCCGGCGCGCCCGAGGCGATCGAGGCCGCCGAAGGGTACTGGCGAAGCCGAGGACGCCGGGTGAAACGCCTGGACACCGAACGCGCGTTCCATTCGCCGCAGGTGGACGGGATACTCGACGAATTCGCCCGCGCCATCGCGGATATCCGGTTCGGTGAGCCGGTCCTGCCGATCCTGTCCACGGTCACCGGGGCGCTCGCCGGACCCGCCGACATGTCCACGCGCGATTACTGGGTACGCCAGCTACGCGAACCCGTGCGCTTCCACGACTGCCTGCGCCACGTCGCGGACGCGGGCGCCTCGGTCTTCCTGGAAGTGGGTCCGGCCGACATTCTCTCGGCCATGGTCTACGAGACGGTGACCGATCCCGACACCGTCGCCGTTCCCGCGCTGCGACCCGGCATCGACGAGGCGACCTCGGTCACCAGGGCCGCCGCCGCGGCGTGGGTGCGCGGGGCCGCGCTGGACTGGGTCGGCACCTTCGCGGGCAGCGGTGCGCGCACCGTCGACCTGCCCACCTACGCCTTCCAACGCGAGGTGTACTGGGCGCAGACCGATCGTGCCGTGCTCACCGAATTGATCGGCGCGGAAGGCGCGCAGCTCGCCGTAGGTGCTGACGTCTTCGTTCGAGTCGACACCGCCGAGCGGAGCGGAGCCGCCGAACTCCCGATCGAGGTGGCCGAGGCGGATCGCGCGGAATACGCCGTGCGACTGGTGATCTCGCAGATCCGCGAGATCCTGGTCGATCTGGCGGAAGACGATGTCGCCCTCGACGCGACCATTCTGGAGATCGGCCTCACATCGCTGTCGGCCCTGGAACTGCGGGCCAGGATCAACGCCGCCGCCGGGACATCGATCACCCTCGAGGACCTCTTCCTGCATCCGACCCCCCGCGCCCTCGCCGACCTGCTGACCGACCGGCTCTGGCCCGCCGAACCGGTCGTCGTCGGCGCACCGTGACACGAAGCCCGAGGTGAATCCATGGAGAACCAGCTGACCAGCGGCCGCACCGCCGCGCGCCGGGCCCTCGGCTTCGACCAGGCGGTGCCGCGTTCGCTCGCGCATCGCAGCGCCGTCGCCGAGGTCTTCGTCACCGACACCGCGGCCGTCGGCGACGAATTCCTCGCGGCCGTGCAACTTCCGCGCGCGCACTCGCTGTGGTTCGACCGCCTCGTCACCTACCACGATCCGTTGGCGGTACTCGAGGCCGTCAGGCAGTCGCTGCTCGTCATCGGACAGCGGTACCTGCGCGTTCCGGTCGACGCCCCGGCGAGTCTGCAACGCATGGGTCTGTGCGTGGAGGATCTCAGCCTCTTCCACGACGACGAACGGGCCCCGCTCGAGGCCGTGGTGCGCATCCGCTCCGACCGGAACCCCGCCGATTCCGGGTACTTCCGCGATATCTCGTTCGATGCCACCGTCACCGTCGACGGCGCGGCGGCGATGACCGTGCACGGCGGCGGCATCGCCTTCCCCCGCGACGCCTACGACGAGCTACGCGCGCTGCAACAGGACAGCCGCGACCCCGGCACGATCACCGAGGTCGACTCTCTCGACCCGAATCTGCTGGGCCGCAGGGATCCTCGCAATATCGTCCTCGGCCGAGCGGGGGAGCGCCTGCTGCTCGTCGTCGACCAGCGCCATCCCAGTTTCTTCGACCACCCCTACGACCACGTGCCGGGCCCGCTGCTGATCGAGGCCTTCCGGCAGGCGGCGCTACTGGCCGCGACCGAGGCGAACCAACTCGCCGCCCCGATCGCCGCCGTCACCGAATTGCGTGCCGAATTCACCGAATTCATCGAACTCGACGCCGACATCGACTGCGCCACCGAGATCGTGCCCGGATCGGCGCCCGGTTTCCCGCTGGTGTCGATAGGACTGCGGCAATACGGCAAGCAGATCGCCCACGGCACCGTCGAGTTGTCGTCGTATCCGTCGATCACCCACCGATAGGAACAGGAATCCCATGAGGCGTACGCAGATATCCCGCAGATTCGCCGTGGTCGGCGGTGGTATGTCCGGACTCGCCGCGGCCCATCGGCTCTACGAGGCAGGCCACCGGGTCGATCTCATCGAAGCCGACGGAGTACTCGGCGGCCGCATGGGTTTCGACATGTTGGGCGAACGCCCGATCATGGTGGGCGGCAAGAATATCGGCCGCCGCTACACCCAGGTCAGGGCCTTCGTCGCGGCCATGGGCGGCGCCGAATACGAACAGTTCGGCATCAACAGTTCACAGATCATCGACGGCGAACTGACCACACTCGACAACCCCGGCGTGATCGGACTCGTCCGTCACCTGCTGCGCATCGGCACCCCCGCCGATGTCGTGACGATGCTGCGCTACGGCGCGCGGGTCCGGCTGTCCGCCCGCAACCGCTACCTCGGCTCACCGCATTTCACCCGCGTCGGCGCGGCACTCGACAACGCCACACTCGACACCTATTTCACCCCGGGGCTCGGTCGTCATGCCTTGCGGCCCATGAGTTTACGGCTCAATGCCGCCGAACCGGACGAAGTCTATCCGGGCACCTTCGGTGTGCATCTCGGCATGGTGATGGACCGCTACGATCAGTTGGTGCGCGGTTTCCAGCCGGTCGTCGACGATTTCGCGAACCGGATCACCGTCCGACTCGATACCAGGGTCGATGGCATCGTGCTCGACGACGGTCACGTGCGCGGACTGACCCTGTCCAGCGGTGCGGGCGCCGCCACCCGCCAGGACTACGACGGCGTGGTGCTCGCGACCCCCGCGTTCGCGACAGCCGCGATCGTCGCCGACGGCCTGCCCGCGTTGGGCAAACTCCTCGGCGAGGTCGCCTATCACCCCTCCACCGTGGCCGTCGTCGAATACGACGGTGAGATGTTCACCAGCGCCGTGCGCTCGATCGCCTTCGACACCGGGCCGTGCAGTGCGGCCGGAGTCTACGGAATCGACGACCGCCACATCGTCCGCTACACCTTCAGCGGTGCGCAGGCGCGCCCGGTCCCGAGTTCAGGAGTCCTCGGCGCCTGGATCGACGCCGCCGAGAAACAGGTCACCGACCACCTGAAAACCACACCGCCGCAGCGTGTTCGGACGCGAACCCGCAGTTGGGAGGCCGCGCACTGCGCCTACGTCCCCGACCACGGTGAATTCCTCTCCCAGGTCGCGACCCAGGTCGCCGCCGTCCCCGGCCTGGAACTGGCGGGCGACTACCTGCTCGGCGCGCAGCTGGAAGCCTGTTTCCGCTCCGGCGCGGCGGCCGCGCGTCGCTTGCACGGCTGAGTCCGCGCCCGGGCTCGATGGCGTCAGCGGTGAGTCGCCGCCGCGGTCTCGGTCCTCGACGGCCGCTCGGCCGCGTCCGGTTCGCGTACCACCGGTAACCGCAGGGTGATCGGGTCGGTGACGGGTGTGGTCTGGATGAGGTCGACGAGGTTGGCGTTACGCGGGTGTGCGTCGTCGAGGACAGGCTCGCCGAGGCCCACCTTCTGTTGGATCCGTTTCATCCAGGCAGGGGCCCACCAACAGTCGTCGTCGAGCAGTTTCATGGTCGCGGGGACCAGGAGCATGCGCAGGACAGTTGCGTCGATGAGTAGGGCTGCGATCATGCCGAAGGCGATGTATTGCATCATCACCAGGTCGGAGAAGGCGAACGCGCCGACGACCACCAGCAGAATCGCGGCGGCGGCGGTGATGATGCGGCCGGTGTGGGCGGTGCCGATGCGCACGGCCTCGGTGGTGGACGCGCCTTGGGCGCGGGCTTCGACCACGCGTGAGAGCAGGAATACTTCATAGTCGGTGGACAGGCCGTAGATGATGGCCATGATCACCACGAGCATGTTCGATTGGATCGGTTGCGGGGTGAAGTTCAACGGGCCCGCGCCATGTCCGTCGATGAAGATCCACGTCAGAATGCCGAGAGTGGACCCGAGGCCGAGCGCGCTCATGAGAGCGGCTTTGATCGGCAGCACCAGTGAACCGAAGGTCAGGAACATCAGCAGGGTCGTGATGAGCACGACCGCGGCGATCATCCACGGCATCCGGGACAGCAGTGCGTCGATGCTGTCTTTCTGCATGGCGGGGACCCCGCCGACGAGCATGCGTACGGCCTCGGGTTGATCGAGGCCACGCAGGTAGTCGATGGTAGGTCCGGCGTCGTTCGAATCGGTGAGCGCGGCCGTGGTCCGGAATACCTCGGGCTGCTCGGCCGAACGGGAGGGGACGCCGAACGGTTCGGCGAGGCCCGGTGCCTGACCGGCTTGTTTCCATAATTTGCCGATGGCGTTGGTGTCGGTGGAGACGAAGACCAGTTCGATTGGGTCGGATTTGCGCAGCGGAAAGGTCCGGTCGAATTCCTGTTGGGCCAAGCGGGTCGGATTGTCGGGTGGTAGGTACTTTTCGCTGAATCCGCCGAAGGCCAGGTTGCCGATGGGCAGGATCAGCAGCACGAGTGCCAGAATCAGCGGCACGGCGACTTTGATCGGATGTCTCATCACCCAGCGAGTGCTGCGTCCCCAGAACCCGTTCTCGATCTCCTCGGCGGGCTTGGTCTTGCGGAACCGCTTGATACCGAGCATGTCCACGCGCGGGCCGAGAACGGCCAGGATCGCGGGCAGGATGGTGATGGCAGTCAGCGCGGCCATCGTTACCGTCGCGATAGCCCCGTAGGCGATAGATTTCAGGAATCCCTGTGGGAAGAGCAGCATCCCGCCGAGGCTGGCGACAATCATCGTCGCAGAGAAGACGACTGTGCGGCCCGCTGTCATTACCGTGCGGCGCACGGCGGTGGGCGTGTTGTAGCCCTCGGCCAGTTCTTCTCGGAAGCGACTCACTATGAACAGTCCGTAGTCGATGGCCAAGCCGAGCCCGATCATCGACACCACCGGGGAAACGAAGGAATGGACTTCGGTGAACTCGGTGAGGAATTCGACGATGCCGAAGGCCCCGAAGACAGTGAGTCCACCGACGATGAGCGGTAGCGACGCGGCGACGAGTCCACCGAAGATGAAGAACAGCAGTATCCCGACCGCAGGAAAAGCGAGTATCTCCATGCGGTGCAAGTCGGCGGCAATGGTGTCGGTGAGAGTGCCGGCCAACGGTTGCAGACCAGCGACCTGTGTGTCGACGCCGGGAATGGTGAAGACATCCTTGACCGCGCGGTAGTTGCGCACCATTGTGGTGTCGTCGTCACCGCGGATCGCGATCGCGGCGAAGGCGTGCTTGCGATCCGCGCTCGCGATTTGGGATCCGCTGAGTTTGCCCGTCTCGGTGGGCCAGTACGCGGCGTTGATCCCGGTGATCTGCTCGGGGTATCGCCGCGGAAGCTCGTTGAGGTGGTCGACGATCTTGCGCGCGAACTCCGGATCGTCGACGGTCTTGCCCTCGGGTGCGGTGTAGAGAATCAAGACGTCGGCATAGTGATTACGCCCGAACGCCGCGTCGGCGAGTCGACCGGCCTCCGACGACTCCGAGGTCGGGTCGAACAACCCACCGGAACTCAGGTGGTCATCGAGCCCGATCCCGTATCCGGCCAAGCCCAGCATCGCCGCGGCCACCAGTCCGATGACCACGAAACGGATGCGCGAGACCAGATCACCCCACCACGCGAACACCCCGGCTCAACGAGCGACGGGTTCCGGGTAGTTCCCGCGATCAGCGAATTCTCAGGAAGCAAGTCCCCCATGCTGTTTGGGCTCGGGGGTGGATGGGGGCCGTCCCCGGCGTACAGCGCCGTCCGGTATGTCCGATACCCTCGAAATTCCCGCGAGATCCAGGAGATACACGCTATGAAATCCCGCTCGAGAACCTGGCGGTTCACCCAGTTCGCAGGCGGTGCGCTGCTCGTCAACGCCGCGCTGCACTCGGCCAAAGGTCTCACCGGACAACGATTCCCCACCCCCTTCTCCAGCCCGCCGGGAGTCGGTCTGTCGACCCCGGGACAGAACATGGTGTGGGGCGCCATGAATCTCGCGATCTCCGGAGCGCTGCTGCGCCGCCTTCCCCGCACGACCGCCGAGAAGGTCACGGTGGTGACCGGAGGCGTGCTGATGGGCTTCTACCTGCGCCACTACTTCAGCGGTTTGGAACTGGACGAGACCGCTCGCGCCTGATCGCCTCGCGCCGATCCACCCGACGGCGGGCTCCCGGACAGCGCTTTCTCGGAGAAGTAGCCGCACCCCACCCCCACACCGCCGAACAGGTCTTTTCGGGGTAGCCGGACGGAGGTGACAACACCCCGCCCGGCCACACGAGTTTTCTACCAGCTTTTCGATCTCTCCGTGGGGACCTCGGCCGAACTTTCCCACGGCACGCCGAGCGCCACGTGTCAGTGTCCGCGCGCCGCCGCGTATTCCGGGAATCGCTCCGAAAGTGCCGCGTCGAACGCGCTGGCTCGCTCGAACGAATCCATCACGTTGAAGCGACCGCGTTCGAGATACCAGTGCATGAGCGCGGCGGCGGCTCCCGGACGTCCCTGCGTCAAGCACAGCACGACCGTCCCCCGCAGCCGGTCGGGCCGGATGTTCTCCGGATTCGTGCGCGGCGTCGGTACTCTCGCCAGCCCGATAAGTTTGTCGATCGAGTCGCGCTCGGAAAACCACTTCGACACCGGTCCGGAAACATAGCGTAGGAACTTTCCGACGCCACTTGCGAGTCCATCCGCGTCGGATACCGGGAAGACGAGCGCGGTGTTCTGCGGTCTGGCAAGTGATCCGAATCCGACGTGCTCGACACAGTCCAGGAAATCTCGGTCGATCGGCTCCAGGTCGAGTTGTGCCTCCGGAGATAGCTCGCGCGCGAATTCGCCGATCAGCGCGGATACCAAGTAGGTATGGCCGCTGATCACGACGCCACCGTCGCGACGCTGCGCGATGCGGGCCGAGACGCGCTGCATCGTGTAGGGCCGTGCACCGTTCTCCCGACGGAACCACAAACGGCCACGGTTGTCGTCCAGATCTTCGTCTACGAATCCGGCGGCCGCGATTCCCGATGAGAGTGAGTCGGAAATCAACCGCGTCAGATAGTGAATCTGTCCCGGATCCATGTCCCATCCCTTCGCTCGTCCACTGCGCGGCGCACCGATGTACTGCCCGGCGTGCGGGAATTCTGAACGGCCTGGCGACCGCTCATCCTCGGCGCCGAATACGGTTTGGACGAGGACCTGCCGGACCATACGGGAATCTATACCGGATGCCTGCCCGCGAAGACACCGATGTGTGGCACCGCAACCTCGCGGGCGGCCGTGTGCGCTGCGGGCGGCAGTAGTACGAGTGGACCGGGGTGGTCGGGGACGAAGGGCCGTTCGCGCGGCTCTCTAGAATAGAGCGACCGCTGTGCCGCCATCACCTGACGACGACCCTGACGAAACGCTTCCGGGAGCTACTTGTGACCATTCAGCCCGTTCGCCTGTTCGGCGATCCGATCCTGCGTGCCCGTGCGGCGGAGGTCACCGAATTCGATCGTGAGCTGCGTCAGCTGGTCACCGACCTGACCGACACCATGCACGACGACGGCGGTGTCGGGATGGCGGCGCCGCAGATCGGGGTGGGGCTGCGGGTGTTCGTCTACGACACCGAGGACGCGGCGGGGCACCTGGTCAACCCCACCTACACGGTGGTCGGCGACGAGGAGCAGGTCGGCGCGGAGGGGTGTCTGTCCATTCCCGGCCTGCGCTACGACACCCGTCGCGCGCTGCGGGTACACGCTTGCGGATTCGATCTGACGGGGGCGCCGGTCGAGTTCACCGCCGAGGGGCTGCTCGCCCGCTGTGTCCAGCACGAGACCGATCATCTCGACGGCGTGCTGTTCATCGATCGACTCGATCCCGCCGACCGCAAGGAGGCGATGCGCACCATCCGGGAATCCGACTGGTTCAACGCGGGCGTCACCGTGCGCAGTTCGCGCGCGCTCGGCGCGGGTAACGCCGGACCGTTCGGGCGGGGTCGCTGATGCGCATCGTCTTCGCGGGGACGCCCGAGCCCGCGGTGCCGTCGCTACGGCGCTTCGTCGAATCGCGACGTCACGAGGTGATCGCCGTGGTGACCAGGCCCGACGCGGTCGCCGGGCGGGGCAGGAAGGTCACCAGGTCGCCCGTCGGACAACTCGCCGACGAACACGGGATCCCGGTGCTGACCCCGCGTCGCCCCTCCGAGCCCGAGTTCGTCGAACAACTCCTCGCGCTGGCGCCGGACTGCTGCCCGGTGGTCGCCTACGGTGCGTTGCTGCCGCAACAGGTGCTCGACATCCCGCGCTTCGGCTGGATCAATCTGCATTTCTCGCTGCTGCCCGCCTGGCGCGGCGCGGCGCCGGTGCAGGCCGCAATCGACGCGGGCGACGAGATCACCGGCGCCTCCACCTTCCAGATCGAGGCGGGACTGGACACCGGTCCGGTCTTCGGTGTGGTGACGGAGAAGATCGCGGTCACCGATACCGCGGGCACCCTGCTCGCCCGGCTCGCCGAAACCGGGGCGCGCCTGCTGGAGACCACCATCGACGGCGTGGAAGACAATACGCTGCAAGCGATTCCGCAATCCACCGACGGCGTTTCCTACGCGCCGAAGGTTGTCGCCGAGGACGGTCACATCCGCTGGGATCAGCCCGCGCTCGCCATCAGCAGGCGCATCCGGGCCGTGACGCCCGCACCGGGCGCGTGGACCGAGATCGACGGACTGCGCCTGAAGGTCGGTCCGGTGGAGATGGTCGAGGAGGCCCTTCCTGAACGTGCCATCGAAGTGCGTAAATCCGGGGTCTTCGTCGGCACCGCCACCACGGCGGTCCGGCTCGACCAGGTGCAACCGCAGGGCAAGCGCATGATGGCCGCGCTGGACTGGGCACGCGGTGCCCGGCTGGCGCCCGGCGCGGTGGTCGAGTGAAGGCCGAGGATCGACCACACGGCTCCGATCGTCCCGACCGGCGACCCCGTCGCGCTCCCGAAGCGCCACGCCGACCGGATGGAGAACCCGCGCGCGGTTCCCGCTCCGGGCAAGAACGGACCGCCGCCCGCAAGCCAGGGAAAGGCGCCGTCGACGGCGGTTGGCTCGCTCGCACGCAATCCACGAAAAGTGACATCGCACAGCATGAATCGGAACGTCGGGGCAGGAATTCCGCCCCGCGTTCGCGCCCGGGCGCAGCCGCACCACGACGAGACGACTACCCGCGCGGCGACGCGCCACGAACCCGACCGGAGCGGTGGAATATGAACACACAGCGTAATTCGGGGGACGAACAGTCGCGCGGCGCGGGCGGGGGAGCGTCGGAACGCGAGGGTGGGGCGAATTCGCCGGATGCCCGTCGAGGCGGTTCCCGGGACGAGCCCGGCCGTTCCGGTGAGTTCCGCGACCGGCGGCGCGATCCCGAGGCGTCTCGGGGCGGCGCGTCGCGTGATGAAGGCAAGCGCCCCGCAACCGGGCGTCCGAATGCTGTCCGACCGCAGGAGGCCGGTGGTCGTTCCTCCGGTGGCGGGCGTGGTAACGACGATGGCGCGCGTGGCGGGCGGGAACAGGCATCGCGTGGTGCGAACCGTGCACGAGGCGGCGATTCCGCGGCGGCGGGCGGCAAGCGGGATTCGACGGGTTCGGCGAACGCGGGGCGACCCGGTGTGTCGAAGGGTGCACGCGGCGGCAGAGCGGCTTCGGAAGGTCGCGGCAAGAAGCAGCAGGTCCGCTCGGGAGCGTCGAAAGACGCGGGGCGGCAGCATGTGCAGAAACAGCGCGGCCCGGTGGGCGATCCCGTTCGACTCGTCGCCCGCGATGTACTGCGCGCGGTGCGGGAACGGGACGCGTACGCGAACCTCGTGCTCCCCGCGCTGCTGCGCGAACGCAAGATCTCCGGTCGCGACGCGGCCTTGGCGACCGAACTCGCGTACGGGGCGAGCCGTTCACGCGGTCTGCTCGACGCGGTGATCGCCGCGGGCGCTGGCCGCCCGGTCGAGGAGATCGACGGCCCGCTACTCGACGTGCTGCGACTCGGCGTCTACCAGTTGCTGCGCACAAGGATCGGCGCGCACGCGGCGGTGGACACGTCGGTGGATCTGGCTCGCGCCGAATTCGGCACGGGCAAGGCGGGATTCGTGAACGCCGTGCTGCGCAGGGCGGGGGAGAAGACCGCCGAGGAATGGGTGGAGGCGCTCGCGCCTGCCGATCCGGTCGGGCACATGGCCTTCGAATTCGCGCATCCGCTCTGGATCGCGCAGGCCTTCGCCGACGCACTCGGCGCGCGCGCCGGGGAATTGCGCGATCTGCTCGCGGCCGACGACGCCCGTCCCTCGGTGCACCTGGTCGCCCGTCCCGGTGAGATCAGCGCCGAGGAACTGGCCTTGGTCACCGGCGGCGAGGAAGGCCGGTGGTCGCCGTACGCGGTGTATCTCGACGGCGGCGACCCGGGCAAATTGGATCCGGTGCGCGAGGGTCTGGCGGCGGTGCAGGACGAAGGTAGCCAGCTGGTCGCGCTCGCGCTGACCCGCGCCCCACTCGAAGGTCCGGACAGCGGTCGCTGGCTCGACCTGTGCGCGGGTCCCGGCGGCAAGGCCGCGCTGCTGGGCGCGCTGGCCGATATCGACGGGTTCCGCGTCGACGCGGTGGAACCGGCCGAACATCGTGCCGAACTGGTCCGCAAGACCACCAAGGATCTGCCGGTCGACGTGCACGTGGTCGACGGCCGCGACAGCGGACTGACCCCCGGCTACGACCGCGTTCTGGTCGATGCTCCGTGCACCGGCCTCGGCGCGCTGCGTCGTCGGCCCGAAGCGCGCTGGCGCCGGACCCCGGCCGATGTCCGCGATCTGGTCGTCCTCCAGCGTGAACTCCTGGCCGCGGCGTGGGAACTGCTGCGCCCCGGCGGGGTGGTCGTCTATTCCACCTGTTCACCGCATCTGCCCGAGACGGTCTCGATCGTCGCCGATTTCGCCCGCCGCACCGGCGCGGTGCAACTCGACACCAGGGAACTCCTCCCCGGCGTCACCGATATCGGCGAGGGGCCGGCAGCCCAGCTCTGGCCGCACCGGCACGGCACCGACGCCATGTTCGTCGCGGCCCTGCGCAAACCCGTTGAGCCGGTGAACTGACCGGATTCCCGCGTTCCATTCGTCCAAGCCGGGCCGCCGTCGACGCGGGAGACTGGGTTCATGGCTCTGAGTTGGCAGCAGGTCGTCTCGATGGCGACCGAACTCCCCGAGGTCACCGAGTCGACGTGGTGGCGTAGTCCGGCGCTGAAGGTGGGTGCGAAGGGGTTCGCCCGATTACGCACGGAGGCGGAGGGCGGTCTGGCGCTGCGGTGTGAGCTCGAGGAGAAGGCGGCGCTGCTCGCCTCGGGCGACCCGGCGTTCTACACGACCCCGCACTACGACGGGTATCCCTACATCCTGATCGATCTCGACCGGATCGCGCCCGAGCAGCTCCGGGAGATGCTCGACGCCGCCTGGTGGCTGGCCGCCCCCGCGAAACCGCGCGGGCGACGCGAAAGCACCCGATAGGACCTCGGGCGTTCCGCGTTCACTCGCGCTGGGACAGTTCCCGCAGGCGGGCGAGGGTTTTCGCGAGGATTCGCGAGACGTGCATCTGCGAGATGCCCATCTGCTGGGCGATCTGGGTCTGGGTCATGGATTCGAAGAACCGCATGGTCAGGATGCGGCGCTCGCGTTCGGGCAGTCCGGCCAGCAGCGGCCGGATCGCCACGTATTCCTCGACGCGGTCGAACTGCGATTCCTCTTCGCCCAGGGTGTCGAGCAGGGAGGCGTCGGTATCGCGCCCGAGCGAGGCCGCGTCGATCGAACTGGGCTGATAGGCGTTACCCGCGATGACGGCCTGGGTCACCTCGTCCGGGTCGACGTCGAGTTCGGCCGCGATCTCCTTGGCCGTCGGCGAACGCCCGAGCGTCTGTGACAGCGAGTCGATCGCCGCGCCGATCCGCAGGTGCGTCTCCTTGACCCGCCGCGGAACCCGCATGGCCCAGGTGTTGTCGCGGAAGTACCGCCTGACCTCGCCCATGATGGTCGGCACCGCGAACGACAGGAAATTGGAGCCGCGGCTCACATCGAAGCGGTCGACCGCGTGCACCAGACCGACGCGCGCCACCTGGGTGAGGTCGTCGAACGGTTCGCCGCGCCCGCTGAACTTGCGCGCGATGTGATCCGCGAGCGGGATGCAGCGGCTGATCAGTTCCCCGCGGATCGCGGCGTGCCTGGCGGTGCCGGGCTCGGCCACGGCGAGACGTTCGAAGATGGCGGCGAGGTCGTCGTATCCCCCCGAGACCGACCCGACCTCCTGGACGGTCTCGGCATCTTCGGCCTCGTCGGGGTCCTCCGCGCTGTCGGCATCCTCGGCGCCTTCGGAGTTCGAGGTGTTTTCGGGGTGTCCCGGGTTCTCGGCATCCTCGCCATCGGTGATCTCGACGCGCTCCTCGGTGGTCACCGAATCGGCGTCGCGCTCGTGCTCGATGTCGTGCTCCTGCTCGGTGTCCTGCTCCGCCACTACGCCTTCCCCCGGACCCGACGGAACTCGACCGTCGTCGGATATCCGGAAGCCGTCGAGTCGTAGGGGTTCTGGGTAGCTTCGACCGAATCGGTCAGGGTGCGCAGGACATGCCACCCGAAGCTGCGCTGGTCGGGTAGCCCCTCATTTGCCGCGATTCCGCTGACGTGCACGAGCAGCTCGGCCTCACCGATGGTGAACCGGCACAGCAGGCTCGTCTCCGGCAACGCGACCGCGATCAAGGTCGAACACACCTCGTCTACCGCGAGTCTGATGTCGGCTACCTCGTCCAGCGTGAAATCGCTGAGTAGGACGAGGGTTTCGGCGAGCCCGCGCACGATGGGCAGCTGTGTGACCGATGCGGCCACCCGAATCTCCACCGGGGTGCTGTAGATCCCCTGTTCCGCCGAAATGTTGATCACCCTGAGAAGGCTACCCACTCGCGGCGCGGGCAATCACCGTTTGTGCTGCGCGCGCCCATCGATGTCCGGGTCCGCGCCTGCGGATCCGGGGTTCTACCGGCCTCGGTACACTCCCGCGATGTGACCTTCTCTCGCCCGGCCGAGCCGATGATCGCCCCGTCCATACTCTCCGCCGACTTCGCGCATCTCGCGGACGAGGCCCGCGCCGTGTCGGGCGCGGACTGGCTGCACGTCGACGTCATGGACGCGCATTTCGTGCCCAACCTGACCCTCGGTCTGCCCGTGGTGCACAGCCTGCTGAAGGCCACCGACATCCCGCTGGACTGCCACCTGATGATCGAGGATCCGGGCCGGTGGGCGCCGCCGTACGCCGAGGCGGGCGCGCACAACGTCACGTTCCACGCCGAGGCGACCGACGATCCGATCGCGGTGGCCCGCGATATCCGCGCGGCGGGCGCGAAGGCGGGGCTCTCGGTGAAACCGAACACACCCATCGAGCCGTACCTGGAGATCCTGCGGGAATTCGACACCTTGCTGGTGATGAGTGTGGAGCCGGGATTCGGCGGGCAGTCGTTCATCACGCACGTGCTGGACAAGGCGCGGATCGTGCGCAGCCTGGTCGACGCGGGGGAGCTGCGGTTGATCGTGGAGATCGACGGCGGTATCAACGCCGACACCATCGAGCAGGCCGCGGAGGCGGGAATCGACTGTTTCGTCGCCGGATCCGCGGTGTACAACACGGCAGATCCCGCGGCCACGGTCGAGGCGCTGCGACGCAAGGCCGTGGCGCACCGCGCCTGAGCTCGGCAGCGCACCGCGCCTGAGCTCGGCAGCGCACCGCGCCTGAGCGTCGCTCGAATTCCGTTAGCGCGCCGGTGATTTGCGCGTGCCGAGGGTGCGAGCCGCCTCGATCACCGCCTCGAGCGGTGGCAGGGCGGCCGCGCTGTCGGGCGGCGGCTCGATCCAGGTGCGGTAGCCGGTGCGCTCGTCCTCCGGCGAGGGCAGCACGACCTGGCAGCCGGTGCAGGCCACGGTCGCGTACAGCCGGAACAGTTCGGCGGAGACCGCCGCCCCGAGTCCCTCGGGTTGTGCCGGGCCGGTGATGAAGGTCCAGCGCTTGGCCCTGGGATGGTCGACGACGGGCGCGACAATGCCCGCTCGGCTCAAGTGCGCGCGCACCTGTTCGCCGAGGTCGCTCGGCATTGTTATCGCGCCGTAATGGGTTCCTATATGAAGCAGGATTCGCCGCGATGTCGGATCGATCGACGCGGGCATATGGAATTCGCGTCGATACTGCACGCAACGCACTTCCAGCGTCGAATCGAGAGAAATGGTCACGCGACACCCCCGGCTGTGCAGAACTCGTTCGGACCCACGGGTTTCATACTTCCCTCGAGTGTTGGTGTTCGTCGGTGTCGTACTCCCCGGTAGTGGCGGCACCACGGGGCGAAGAGCTCCACGCTGAACTGCTCGGATCAGAAGTTGAACGGTAGGAATGGGCTACATAACAATATTGCGTCCGTCACGGTCGGCGCGCAAGTTGAAAGTGTAAGCGTGTTCGGGATGGGTACCACCCGGTAATCGATGCTAGCGCGGGTGTGTGAAATTCATCCGCTCGGTTTCCAAAACGTGTCTCAATGATTGTCGCCGTCGGATGAACGGCGACACTCCGCCTTGTTCCGGGAGAGTTGTCCGGTCGTTACCGGGGAATTCGGCACGCATTCGGTCGGTTTTGTCCCCCCGGTGGTTCGGCGGTCGCCGCCGACCCGCGCCCGCCGCCTACGACTCGGCGTCGTTAGGCTGGTCAGGGACCACGATCGCCGCGTGCCCCGGGAATAGCGGCACGGGTTCCGGCTGTTTCGCAGTTCGTACGTACACCACGCGACAGGAGTGTCACCGATGTTCACAGGCATCGTCGAGGAATTGGGCGAGATCGTCGCGGTCGAACGGTTGGCCGACGCCGCCCGCCTCACGATCAAGGGCAAACTGGTGACCTCCGATGCCGGGCACGGTGATTCGATCGCGGTCAACGGCGTCTGCCTGACCGTCGTCGATGTCGTCGACGGCGATTCGTTCACCGTCGACGTGATGCAGGAGACGCTGAATCGATCCAGCATCGGCGGTCTCGACACCGGATCGGGAGTCAACCTGGAGCGCGCGGCGGCGCTGAACAGCCGTCTCGGCGGACACCTGGTGCAGGGGCACGTCGACGGCACGGGCACGGTGCTCGCCCGCACGCCCTCGGAGAACTGGGAAGTGGTGCGGATCTCGCTGCCCGACGCCGTCGCCCGCTATGTCGTCGAGAAGGGTTCCATCACCGTCGACGGCATCTCGCTGACGGTCTCCGGTCTCGGCATCGCGGACGAGCGTGCGGCCGACGGCAGCCTGGACTGGTTCGAGGTCTCGCTCATCCCGACCACCCTGGCGATGACCAATCTCGGCGCCGCGAGCGTCGGCACCACGGTCAACCTCGAAGTGGACGTCATCGCCAAGTATGTGGAGCGCTTACAGCAGCGTGGCTGATTCCGTCGTGGGCGATCCCACACCGGCGGACGCGCCGACCCGCGCGCACGGTCAAGGCCTTACTGTAGTGAGGCACCTATTTCGAGATGGAGCGCAACAGACGTGACCAGGTTCGACACCATCGAGCGCGCAGTCGCCGATATCGCCGCCGGTAAAGCCGTCGTTGTCGTCGACGACGAGGACCGCGAGAACGAGGGCGACCTCATCTTCGCGGCAGAGAAGGCCACCCCCGAACTCGTGGCCTTCATGATTCGCTACACCTCCGGATATATCTGCGTGCCCCTGATGGGTGACGACTGCGACCGTCTCGGACTGCCGCCGATGTACGCGCAGAACCAGGACAAGCACGGCACCGCCTACACCGTCTCGGTCGATGCCAGGGAGGGCATCACCACGGGTATCTCCGGCGCCGACCGTGCCACCACCATGCGTCTGCTCGCCGACCCCAACGCCAAGGCCGACGACCTGACCCGCCCCGGTCACGTCGTGCCGTTGCGCGCCAAGGACGGCGGCGTACTGCGCAGGCCCGGTCACACCGAGGCCGCGGTCGACCTGTCCCGGATGGCGGGTCTGCGCCCGGCCGGTGTGATCTGCGAGATCGTCAGCCAGAAGGACGAGGGCCACATGGCCCGCACCGAGGAACTGCGGATCTTCGCCGACGAGCACGATCTGGCGCTGATCTCCATCGCCAGCATGATCGCTTGGCGCCGCAAGCACGAGAAGCAGGTCATCCGGGTGGCCGAGGCGCGTATCCCGACCGCGCACGGTGAGTTCATGGCCGTCGGTTACCAGAGCATCTACGACGAGGTCGAGCACGTCGCGCTGGTGCGCGGCGATATCACCGATGGCGAGGACGTCCTGGTCCGCGTGCATTCGGAATGCCTGACCGGCGACGTCTTCGGCTCGCTGCGCTGCGACTGCGGACCACAGCTGGACGGCGCGCTGGAATTGGTGGCGGCCGAGGGCCGCGGCGTGGTGCTGTACATGCGCGGACACGAGGGGCGCGGCATCGGCCTCATGCACAAATTGCAGGCCTACCAGCTCCAGGATTCCGGTCACGACACCGTCGACGCGAATCTCGAACTGGGCCTGCCCGCCGACGCGCGCGACTACGGCACCGGCGCTCAGATCCTGGTCGACCTCGGAATCCGGTCGATGCGGCTGCTCACCAACAATCCGGCCAAGCGGGTCGGTCTCGACGGCTACGGTCTGCGGATCACCGAGCGGGTGCCGATGCCGCTGCGCGCCAACGCCGAGAATCTGCGCTACCTGCGGACCAAGCGCGATCGGATGGGCCACGACCTGATCGGACTCGACGAACTCGATCTGGGCGAGACCGCGCAGTAGGGGAGCCGACAGCAATGCCAACCACGCACCGAAAAGGCGGACAACGATGAGCGGCACCGGCGTACCCAGCTTCGAGCTGTCGGATGCCAAGGATCTCAAACTCGGCATCGTGGCCTCGCGCTGGCACACCACCATCTGCGACACCCTGGTGGCGAATGCCGAACGGGTGGCGAAGGAAGCCGGCGTCGAGCAGGTGACCGTGGTGCGCTGCGCCGGTGCGATGGAACTGCCCGTCGTCGCCCAGGAGTTGGCTCGCACCCATGACGCCGTCGTCGCGCTCGGCGTGGTGATCCGTGGCGGCACACCGCATTTCGAATATGTCTGTGACGCGGTGACGGCCGGTCTGACGAGGGTTTCGCTGGACGAGTCGACCCCGGTCGCCAACGGCGTGCTGACGACGAATACCGAGGAGCAGGCGCTCGACCGCGCCGGGCTGCCGGGTTCGGCCGAGGACAAGGGCGAGCAGGCCTGCGCCGCGGCGCTCGATGCCGCGCTCACGCTGCGCGCCCTGAGACAGTCGGCGTAGACGGATGCCTGCCATCGACGTGTCGAAGCGCGATTCCCCGGCGGACGAGGCCGATCCGGTGTGGGATCTGGAAGTGCGTCCGCGCCGGGCGGTACTGACCGCCCGGATCGTGGCCGTGAAGCTGATCATCGTGTTCGGTATCGGCGGGATCTGGTTGCGTTCCGGCTCGACCGGCGTGACCTTCCGGGTGATCGACCAGGTCGCGATGGTGTCGATCGGCCTACTCCTGGCCGCGGGGGTGCTGATGCTCACCCGGCCTCGGGTACGGGCGGGCAAGCGCGGTGTTTCGGTGCGTAATGTGCTGGGCGACAACGAATTCGGGTGGGAACATATTCGCGGTGTGAGCTTTCCCGACCGGAAGTCCTGGGCTCGCCTCGAACTCGTGAACGACGACTACGTCCCGATGCTGGCGATTCGGTCCAACGACGGCGAGCGCGCGGCGCGGGCGATGGACCGGTTGCGCGAACTCGGTCGCGAATACGGCGTCACCGAAGAACATCCCAACCCCTGACCGACCCCCGGCCCGTATTCTCGCGGCCATGATGCCGGGCGCGCAGGTCCTCGCCGACGCTTTCGCCGACGACCCACTGATGACACTGTTCTGGCCCGATCCGCTGCGCCGTCGACAGGCGTTGCCGTATTTCTGGGAATCACGCATCGCCTCGCGGCTGCGCAGGGGGCTGGTCGACACCGTCCACGACGAGGCGGGCGACCCGGCATGTATCGCGCTGTGGGAGCCGGAACATGTCGAGTCGCCGATCGCGAAACCGTTCACCCTGCTGCGGGCGCTCGGCCGTGGCCTGCCCCTGGCATTGCCCGCTGTCCGCCGCATCGACGCCACTCGACCGCGCACGCCGCACCTGTACCTGGCCGCGATCGGCACACGCCCGGATCTCCAGGGCCGTGGCCACGCGTCGGCCCTGCTCGCGCGGCGATTGACCGAGGAGGTGCCGCAGGCCTTCCTCGTCTCGACGAGATTCGAGAATGTGGCGTTCTACGAACGGTTCGGCTTCCGGCGCGGGGACGATCTGGTCCTCGACCCCGCCACCACCATCTACCCGATGTCGCGCGCGAGGTAGGCGGTGACGGTCGCTGGATAGTGCCGCCGGTCGGGGTCAGCGTGGACTGTCGCCCAGCACCGCACCCTCGCGACGGGGGTCCGCGCCGCCGATCCAGCCGGTGCCGTCCCGGTGCAGGGCGCTGAGACCGCTGGATTGCGGGGCGACCGACACCTGATGACCCAATTCCCGCAATCGCCGCACCAGCGGGTCGTGATCGCCGTTGTCGGAGGCGTCGATGGCCGGATGTTCGCCGCCGACCCCGGTGGCCGGGCCGTTGCCCGCGCCGAACGACACCGCCGAGACCGCCTGTTGCGGATCCAGCGCCCAATCCAGCATGCCGACCAGTGTTTTCACCACGAACTGGATGATGACCGAGCCACCGGGGGAGCCGGTGACATAGGTCAGGTCACCGCGTGATCCGTCGGGCGCGCGATCGAAGACCAAGGTGGGGCTCATCGAACTGCGCGGACGTTTGTTCGGCTGTAGCCGGTTGGCGACCGGGATGCCGTCCGGGCCGAGCGGATCGGCGGAGAAGTCGGTGAGCTGATTGTTCAGGACGAAGCCGTCGACCAGGTGGAACGAGCCGAAGGCCGATTCGACGGTGGTGGTCATCGCCGCGGCGTTGCCGTATTTGTCGACCACCGAGATATGGCTGGTTCCGTGCTCGGGCGGTTGCGGGCCGACGCCGAGGGGGACCGGACCGAGATCGCCCGGCTGCGCGGTGCCCATGCTGCGTCCGAGGCCGATCAGCCCCGATCGCTGCCTCAGGTAGTCCTTGTTCACCAGTGATTGGGCCGAATTACCCGGCAGCGGAACGAAATCGGTGTCGGCGACGTATTTGTTGCGGTCCGCGTAGGCCAGCCGCTCCGCCTCCGAGATCAGATGTACCGCCTCGGCGCGCGGCTTACCGCCGTTCGCGTCGACACCGTCGGGCCGCAGCGCGGCGAGATCGAAATTCTCCAGGATGCCGAGCGTCGCCGCGACCGTCGATCCACCGGAGGAGGGCGCGGGCATACCGCAGATCTCGCGTCCCCGGTATTCGGTGCACAGCGCCGTGCGTTTCTTGGCCTGGTATCCGGCGAGATCGGCCGCGGTGATCTGTCCCGGGGTGCGTCCGCCCGCGCCGGAACCGACGGCCGCGACGATGTCCTCGGCGATGGCGCCGGTGTAGAAGGCCTGCGCGCCCTCGGAGGCGATGGCGCCGAGGGTTTTCGACATCGCGGGATTGGTCAGCATGGTGTCGACGGTTTTCGGGCTCCCGTCGGGGTTCAGGAAATACGCCTTCGCGCTGTCGTCACCGGCGAGATCCTTCGCCGACTCGGCGATCTGGCCCGCGAGCCTGGCGCCGATGGGGAAACCCCGGTCGGCCAGCCCGACGGCTGGATCGAACAGTTCGCGCCAGGTGAGTTTGCCGTGTTCCAGGTGCGTCTGTTCGAGCAGGCGCAGCACTCCGGGCACGCCGATCGAGCGGCCGCTGGCCCGGGTGTTCGGCGCGGGTTCGGTCCGGTTCGTGTCGCTGACCCAGCGCAGGTAGTTCTCGGTGGCCGCGGCGGGCGCGGTCTCGCGGCCGTCGTAGGCCTCGATGTTGCGGCTCGCGGCGTCGTAGTAGAGCAGGAACGCGCCGCCGCCGATTCCCGAGGCCTGCGGTTCGACCAATCCGAGGACCATCTGCGCGGCGACGAGCGCGTCCGCGGCGGTGCCGCCGCTGCGCAGTACCTCGCAGGCGGCCTTGGTCGAGATCGGATTGGCGGTGGAGACCGCGAAACTGCCGGTGCGCACCGCGCTCATCCCGGAGCGGTACCCGGAGGCGATCTCGGGATTGGTGCTGATGTTGGTGGAGGTGTTCGCGCCGCCCGCCGACGGTGCCGCCGACACCGGGGTGCCGTTCGGTGTCGCGACGCATTCGGCCGCCGAATCGTCCTCGGAGGAACAACCACTCAGCAGTCCCACGGTGAGCAGCGTGGCCGCCGTCATCCCGGTCCAGGCGTGCCGTGCTCGCGTCATCCCCCGACTGTAACCGTCGCTCCCGGTGGGGACGTCGGTTTCGGCGGCATTCCGGGGCGCGCTCGGATACCCGGCGCGGCGGGCGGGCGCACGTCGCCGTGCGGCACGAATTGATCTGTGCGACATCAGTTCTCGTCCTTCTATGCGCCCCCGTCGGATGCGGCGGATCCTCGGGGGTGGGCGGGAGTGGCTCGTGCTTCTCCGGAGCGTGGAGGCTCGGCGGTTCCGAACATGGATACCCGTTCGTCCGCCGGAATCACCCGGGCAGTGCCGTCCTGGGGGTGCGCGAAGCCGAGTGTCGGTGGTGGTGCGGGGGCCGAGTGTCGCTGGTCGTGCGCGAAGCCGGGCGTCGTTCGTCCGTCCGGATCACCCGGGCGGCACCGCCCTCGGTGGTCGTGCGAGGCCGAGCGTCGTCGGTCGTGCGCGAGGTCGCGCGTCGGCCGGAATCCCCTGGTCGTGGCCGATGCTGGAAGTTGACGGTGTGCGTCCCTCCTGCCCGCTGATCCGCGCACGCTCCACTCTCGACGGACCGGCGAGTGCGCCGAGGTCGGCGCGCGGATTCATGCAGGTCGGATGATGATCCCGCACGCGATTTCCTCGAAAAGTGAGCTGGATCACACTGTAGCGGACTATCATGTCCGGACGCGGGATGTGAATTAGCGTTCCGTCTCGTGCGTCCGAGGGGGCGTGTTCGAACTGGGAGTTGCCCGTGGTTACTTTCACAGATTCCGCTCGATTCCATTCGGCGGTACCGATGCCGGGCCCCGTGCGCGAGGCGCGCGAAGCGGCGCTCGGACTGGCCGGATTCGGAATTCTCTACCCGGCGGCGCTGGGGCTGACGCTCGGCGGTGACGCCGCCGTCACCGCGGCACTGCATTTCGCGCCGAGTCTGCTGATCGGGCTGCTCGCGTTCGGCTTCCGCTCCGGCGACGCGTCGTTGCGCAAGAGCGTGCTCGTGCTCGCCACGGTGCAGATCCTGCTCGGCCTGCACATCATCGGCGCCACCGACCTCGGGGTGATCGTCGTGCTCACCGTGCTCTACGTGTGGGGTACCTCGGCGATGCTGATCTACCTGCTGCGGCGTCCGCAGGCCGTGGCGTGGTTCACCGACGACGAACAGGGCTGACGCGCCGACCGGATCGGGCGGCTAGGTCCGCCGCCGACGCGGGAGCTGTCGGACCGCGTCGATAGGCTTGTCCGGTGGCAGATCCAGCGACGTACCGTCCCGCGCCGGGCACGATTCCGGTGCAACCCGGTGTCTACAAATTCCGGGACGCACACGGTCGGGTCATCTACGTCGGTAAGGCCAAGAGTCTGCGCGGCAGGCTGAATTCCTATTTCGCCGACGTGGTGTCGCTGCATCCGCGAACCAGGCAGATGGTCACCACCGCGGCGTCCGTGGAATGGACGGTCGTCTCCACCGAGGTGGAGGCGCTGCAACTCGAATACAACTGGATCAAGGAATTCGATCCGCGATTCAACGTCAGGTACCGCGACGACAAGTCCTATCCGGTGCTCGCGGTGACCTTGAACGAGGAGTATCCGCGGCTGTTCGTCTACCGGGGCGCCAGGAAGAAGGGTGTGCGCTACTTCGGGCCCTACGCGCACGCCTGGGCCATCAGGGAGACCCTCGATCTGCTGCTGCGCGTCTTCCCGGCCCGCACCTGCTCCAATGGAGTCTTCAAGCGCCACAGCCAGATCGGGCGTCCTTGCCTGCTCGGCTATATCGACAAATGCTCGGCGCCCTGCATCGGCCGGGTCAGCGCCGACGAGCACCGCCGGATCGTGGAGGACTTCTGCGACTTCCTCGCCGGACGCACCGACAGGATGGTCCGCGAACTCGAGCGCCGCATGCACGACGCCGCCGAGGAACTGGATTTCGAGACCGCCGCGCGGCTGCGCGACGATGTGCAGGCGCTGCGCCGGGCGCTGGAGAAGCAGGCGGTGGTGCTCGGCACCGGAACCGACGCCGACGTGATCGCCTTCGCCACCGACGAATTGGAGGCCGCGGTCCAGATCTTCCACGTGCGCGACGGCCGGGTGCGCGGTCAGCGCGGCTGGGTGGTGGACAAATCCGGCGACGCCGTCGACGCGCCCGAGGGCGGCGGCGAGATGGCCGCGCTCGTCGAACAGTTCCTCACCCAGTTCTACGGCGAGCAGGCCTCCTACGTCGACCAGAGCCCCGACGAACAGTCCGCGGCGGTGGTGCCACGCGAGGTGCTCGTCCCCGATCTGCCCGCCGACGCCGACCAGATCCAGGAATGGCTCGGCAGCCTGCGTGGTTCGGCGGTGCGTTTGCGGGTGCCGCAGCGCGGGGACAAGAAGGCACTCGCCGAAACCGTGGAACGCAACGCGAAGGAAGCGCTGGCCCAGCACAAACTGAAACGCGCGGGCGACCTGACGTCGCGGTCGGCCGCGCTCCAGGACATCCAGGACGCTCTCGAACTCGACAGCGCGCCGCTGCGGATCGAGTGTGTGGACATCAGCCACGTACAGGGCACCGATGTCGTGGCCTCGCTCGTCGTCTTCGAGGACGGCCTGGCCCGCAAATCCGAATACCGCCACTACACCATCAAGGAGGCGGCGGGAGACGGCCGCTCCGATGACGTGGGCAGTATCGCCGAGGTGACCCGTCGTCGGTTCGCGCGTCTGCGCCGGGAGCGCGACGAGGCGGAACGCACCGAACTCGACGCCGTCGGTTCCGGTGACCTCGATCCGAACGCCGTCGGAACCGGAGGCGTCGAGGACGAGGGCCTCGACCTCGTCTCGCGTCCAGGGATAGATCCCACCACCGGCCGTCCCCGCAAATTCGCCTACCCGCCCAACCTGTATGTCGTCGACGGCGGCGCACCCCAGGTCGCCGCGGCCGCGGAGGTGCTCGACGAACTCGGCATCACCGATGTTGCGGTCATCGGTCTGGCGAAGCGACTGGAGGAGGTGTGGGTGCCGGGCGAGCCGGATCCGGTCATCATGCCGCGTAACAGCGAGGCGCTGTTTCTGCTGCAACGGGTCCGCGACGAGGCGCACCGTTTCGCCATCACCTTCCACCGCAGCAAACGCTCGCGCCGGATGACCGCGTCGGCGCTGGACTCGGTGCGCGGGCTCGGTGCGGCGCGCCGGACCGCGCTCGTCACCCATTTCGGGTCGGTGGCCAAGTTGAAGGAGGCGACGGTGGAACAGATCACCGAGGTACCGGGCATCGGCGTAGCAACCGCGAAGGCCGTCCTCGCGGCATTGCGGGAGACCTAGCGGGCGCATCAGTGCACCCGCGGCCCCGGTATCGCGTACGTTGTGTGTCTGCGCCCGATACCGGAACCCGGTGCGGGATGATCGAGAGGCCCCCAAAACACAGATCCGGTAGGACATGACACGCGTCGAATCGAACAATAGTGCGGGCAGCCCGCGGCAGGTCGCGGGTAACCGGTTCCAAGAGCAGGTCGAGGTCGTCATCGTTACCGGGTTGTCCGGTGCGGGCCGTGGTACAGCCGCGCGGGTGCTCGAGGACCTGGGCTGGTATGTCACCGATAATCTGCCACCCGAATTATTCGGCCGCATGGTCGAACTCGGTGTCTCGGCCGAGCCACCGATCACCCGGTTGGCGCTGGTCATGGACGTGCGCAGCAGATTCTTCACCGACGATCTCACGGTGGTGATCGAGCAGTTGCGCGCCCTTGGCGTGCGCACGAGGGTGCTGTTCCTCGAGGCGTCCGACGATGTGCTGATCCGGCGCTTCGGTTTCGCCAGGCGGCGTCATCCGCTGCAGAGCGAGAGCGCCGACGGTACGTTGTCGGCGGGTATCGCCGCCGAGCGGATCCGGCTGTCCCCGGTCAAGACCGCCGCCGATCTGGTGATCGACACCACCGAACTATCGATCCACCAACTGCACAGGAAGATGGAGGAGGCATACGGCGGCGGCGCGCCTGCCGCTCTCCAGCTGACCGTGCAGTCCTTCGGTTTCAAATACGGGGTTCCGTTGGACGCCGACATGGTGTTGGATGTGCGTTTTCTACCCAATCCGCATTGGATTCCGGAACTCCGGGAACATTCGGGACAGGACACCGTGGTCAGCGAGTACGTGCTGTCGCGTCCCGGCGCGGCCGATTATCTGAGTACCTGCCGCCACCTGGTCGATCTGACGACGAATGGTTACCGCCAAGAGGGGAAGCGATACATGACGGTGGCAGTGGGCTGCACCGGAGGCAAACACCGCAGCGTGGCGATAGCCGAAGCGCTGGGGGAGGCGATCGGCGGGGAATCGGACGGTTCCGCGGATGTGGTCCGGATCGTGCATCGGGATCTGGGGCGCGAATGACGGGGTGGGAATCGAATCCCGCCGTCGTCGCACTCGGTGGCGGGCACGGCCTGTACGCGACGTTGACGGCGGTGCGCCGGTTGACGCGCAAGATCTGCGCCGTGGTCACGGTCGCCGACGACGGCGGTTCCTCCGGCAGGCTACGCGCGGAACTCGGCGTGCTACCGCCGGGTGACCTGAGGATGGCGCTCGCCGCGCTGGCCGAGGACCCCGACGGGGTGTGGACGAAAACCGTTCAGCACCGCTTCGGCGGGACCGGCGCGCTGGCGGGACATTCGGTCGGCAACCTGATCGTGGCGGGCCTCACCGAAGTGCTCGGCGATCCGGTCGCGGCGCTCGACGAGGTCGCCAAGATGCTGCGCATCACCGGCCGCGTGCTGCCCATGTCGCCGATCGCGCTCGATATCGAGGCCGACGTCTCCGGACTCGAGGCCGATCCACGGGTGAGCCGCTGCATTCGCGGACAGGTTGCGGTGGCGACGACGCCGGGCAAGGTGCGCCGAGTCAGGTTGATCCCGTCCGACCCGCCCGCGAGCACGGAGGCGACCTCGGCGATCGAGCACGCCGATGTGGTTGTGCTCGGCCCCGGTTCGTGGTTCACCAGCGTGATTCCGCATGTGCTCGTGCCCGAACTACGCGACGCGCTGGTGTACACGCGAGCGCGAAAAGTCCTCGTGTTGAATCTCGCGGCGGAGCCCGGCGAGACCGCGGGCTTCTCCGCCGAACGACACCTGCACGTATTGTCCCAGCACGCACCGGAATTCGTGGTAGACGAAGTTCTGGTCGACGCGAACAGCGTTCCTGAGGGCCGGGAACGCGAACATGTGGCCAGGGCTGCCGAACAGTTGCGGGCCCGGGTAACCTTCAGCGATGTCGCCGAAGCGGGGACGGCCCGGCATGACCCCGGAAAGCTCGCCGCCGCACTGGATCACCTGATCCGGCAACCTCGGCCGCAAATGGCAGGGCTTCGAGTCGAGGGACGGCACATGGGCGCGGATGTGCGGTCCGGGTTGGGTGGAAAGGAGCGCGTCTCGTGGCGATGACAGCCGAAGTGAAAGACGAGTTGAGCAGGCTCACGGTGTCGCAGGTGAGTTCCCGCAAGGCGGAGTTGTCCGCGTTGCTGAGGTTCGCGGGCGGCCTGCATATCGTCGGCGGGCGGGTGATCGTCGAGGCCGAGGTGGACATGGGATCCATCGCGCGACGGCTACGCCGGGAGATCTTCGAGCTGTACGGGTACGGGTCCGACGTACACGTACTCGGAGCGGGCGGCCTGCGTAAGACCTCGCGGTACGTGGTGCGGGTGTCGAAGGAGGGCGAGGCGCTGGCGCGCCAGACCGGCCTGCTCGACGTGCGCGGCCGTCCGGTGCGCGGATTGCCCGCGCAGGTGGTCGGCGGCAGTATCGCCGACGCCGAAGCAGCCTGGCGCGGTGCGTTTCTCGCGCACGGCTCGCTCACCGAACCGGGGCGCTCCTCGGCGCTCGAGGTCAGCTGCCCGGGTCCGGAGGCGGCGCTGGCGCTGGTCGGCGCGGCTCGGCGGCTCGGCATCACGGCCAAGGCCCGCGAGGTGCGCGGCACCGACCGGGTCGTGGTCCGCGACGGTGAGGCGATCGGCGCGCTGTTGACCAGGATGGGCGCGCAGGACACCCGGCTCACCTGGGAGGAGCGCCGGATGCGGCGCGAGGTCAGGGCGACGGCGAACCGGTTGGCCAATTTCGACGACGCGAATCTGCGCCGTTCGGCCCGTGCCGCGGTCGCCGCGGCCGCCAGGGTGGAACGCGCGCTGGAAATTCTCGGCGAGGACGTGCCCGACCATCTGGCCGCCGCGGGCAAACTGCGCGTACAGCACCGGCAGGCGTCGCTGGAGGAACTCGGCCAGCTGGCCGATCCGCCCATGACCAAGGACGCGGTCGCGGGCCGGATCAGGCGGTTGTTGTCGATGGCGGACCGGCGGGCCAAGGAGTTGGGCATTCCGGATACCGAATCCGCGGTCACCGCCGAACTACTCGACGAGGCGTAGCAGCGCCGCGTTCAGCACACCGATTGCCACGACCGGCCGGGCACACCGTGAGAACACACGGCGCGCCCGGCCGGTCGTGTTTCGTCCGTGTTGCGGTCGCGTCGTGCGAGCTCATGAATGCCAGGTGCATGTCGGGGAGATCGGCGCAGGGCATTAGGGTGAGTGGGGCATCGGAATGAATCCGCTTGAAAGCTGAGGAGCGATAACGTGACTGTCCGGGTAGGCATCAACGGCTTCGGTCGTATCGGACGTAACTTCTTCCGGGCGGTGGAGGCGCAGAAGGCGCTCGGCACCACCGACATCGAGATCGTCGCGGTCAACGACCTCACCGACAACGCGACTCTCGCCACGCTGCTCAAGTACGACTCGATCCTCGGCCGCTTGCCGCAGGACGTGTCCTTGGACGGCGACGACACCATCGTGGTCGGCGACCAGCGCATCAAGGCGCTGGCCATCAAGGAGGGCCCGGCGGCGCTGCCGTGGGGCGACCTCGGCGTCGACGTGGTCGTCGAGTCGACCGGTATCTTCACCGACGCCACCAAGGCCAAGGGCCACCTGGCGGCGGGCGCCAAGAAGGTCATCATCTCCGCCCCCGCCAAGGGCGAGGACCTCACCGTGGTCCTCGGCGTCAACGATCACCAGTACGACGGCAGCCAGAACATCATCTCGAACGCCTCGTGCACCACGAACTGCCTCGGCCCGCTGGCCAAGGTCCTCAACGACGAGTTCGGCATCGAGCGTGGCCTGATGACCACGATCCACGCCTACACCCAGGACCAGAACCTGCAGGACGCCCCCCACAGCGACCTGCGTCGCGCCCGCGCGGCCGCGCTGAACATCGTGCCCACCGGCACCGGAGCGGCCAAGGCGATCGGCCTGGTGCTCCCGGAGTTGCAGGGCAAGCTCGACGGCTACGCGCTGCGCGTGCCGGTCCCCACGGGTTCGGTCACCGACCTCACCGCGACGCTGCGCAAGTCGGCCACCGTCGACGAGATCAACGCCGCCTACAAGGCCGCCGCCGAGGGCCCGCTCAAGGGCATCCTGAAGTACAACGTGGACCCGATCGTGTCCAGCGACATCGTCACCGATCCGCACTCGTCGATCTACGACGCGCCGCTGACCAAGGTGATCGACAACCAGGTCAAGGTCGTCTCCTGGTACGACAACGAGTGGGGCTACTCCAACCGCCTCGCTGACCTCATCGGTCTCGTCGGCAAGTCGCTCTGACATATGGGCGTCAAGACACTCCAGGATCTCCTGGCGGAGGGTGTCGAGGGTCGGGGCGTACTCGTGCGCTCCGATCTGAACGTCCCTCTCGACGACAACGGACAGATCACCGATCCCGGGCGCATCATCGCGTCGGTGCCGACCCTGAAGGCGCTGGTCGAGGCCGGCGCGAAGGTGGTCGTCACGGCGCATCTGGGCCGCCCGAAGGGCGAACCGGATCCGAAGTTCTCGCTGGCGCCGGTCGCGGTGAAGCTGGCCGAACTGCTGGGCCGCAACGTCCAGCTGGCGGGCGACGTCGTCGGGTACGACGCGCTGTCGCGCTCGGAGGGCCTCACCGACGGTGACGTGCTGCTGCTGGAGAACGTGCGGTTCGATCCGCGCGAGACCAGCAAGGACGACGCCGAGCGGGCGAAGTTGGCCGCCGCCCTGGTCGAACTGGTCGGCGAGGACGGCGCGTTCGTCTCCGACGGTTTCGGCGTCGTACACCGCAAGCAGGCGTCGGTATTCGACGTCGCGCAGCTACTCCCGCACTACGCGGGCACGCTGGTCGCGGCCGAGATCGAGGTGCTGGCCAAGCTCACCGCCGAAGCGCAGCGACCGTCCGCGGTGGTGCTCGGCGGGTCCAAGGTCTCGGACAAGCTGGCCGTCATCGAGGCGCTCGCCCCCAAGGTCGACACCCTGGTGATCGGCGGCGGCATGTGCTTCACCTTCCTTGCCGCGCAAGGCTTCTCGGTCGGCAACTCGCTCAAACAGGACGAGATGATCGACACCTGCAAGGGACTGCTCGATCGCTACGCCGACGTCATCCATCTGCCGCGCGACATCGTGGTGGCCGACGGATTCGCCGCCGACGCGGAGTCGAAGGTGGTCGACGCCAACGAGATTCCCGACGGCTGGATGGGCCTGGACATCGGCCCCGAGTCGGTGAGCCGGTTCTCCGCGCTGCTGACCGAGGCGAAGACGGTGTTCTGGAACGGCCCGATGGGCGTGTTCGAGTTCGAGAAGTTCGCCGCGGGCACGCGAGGTGTCGCCGAGGCGATCGTCGTCGCGACCGGCAAGGGCGCGTTCACGGTCGTCGGCGGCGGTGACTCGGCCGCGGCCGTGCGCACCCTCGGCCTGCCCGAGGACGGGTTCTCGCACATCTCCACCGGCGGCGGCGCCTCCCTCGAATACCTCGAGGGTAAGGAACTGCCCGGCATCAGTGTTCTCGAAGACACAGCGGGAGAGGCCGAGTAATGGCACGTAAACCGCTCATCGCGGGCAACTGGAAGATGAACCTCAATCACCTCGAGGCCATCGCCCTGGTCCAGAAGATCGCCTTCGCGCTGCCGGAGAAGTATTTCGCCAAGGTCGACGTGACGGTCGTTCCGCCGTTCGTCGACCTGCGCAGCGTGCAGACCCTCGTCGAAGGGGACAAACTCCTGCTCACCTACGGTGCGCAGGATGTCTCCACCCACGACGAAGGCGCCTACACCGGCGAGATCAGCGGCGCCATGCTCGCCAAGCTGGGGTGCAGTTTCGTGGTCGTCGGCCACTCGGAACGGCGGCAATACCACCTCGAGGACGACGCCACCGTGCTCGCCAAGGCCAAGCAGGCGCTGAAGTTCGGGATCACCCCGATCGTGTGCATCGGCGAGGGCCTGAACGTGCGCGAGGCGGGCACCCACGTCGAGTACAACCTCGAGCAGTTGCGCGGTTCGCTCAAAGGTCTGACGGCCGAACAGATCTCGAAGGTCGTCATCGCCTACGAACCGGTCTGGGCGATCGGCACCGGCAAGGTCGCCACGCCCGCGGACGCGCAGGAAGTCTGCGGCGCCATCCGGAAGGAACTCGCCGAACTGGCCTCGCCGGAGATCGCCGCCGAGGTCAGGGTGCTCTACGGCGGTTCGGTCAACGCCAAGAACGTCGGCGAACTGGTCGGTCAGACCGATATCGACGGCGCGCTGGTCGGCGGCGCTTCGCTGAAGGGTGACGAATTCGCCACCCTGTCGGCCATCGCCGCAGGCGGGCCCCTGTAATTGGCGGCCGGGGCCGCGGGTTCGCGGCCCCCTTGTGTCTCGCGTCCGAGGGGTCGAGGCTGGCGACTTCGTCGCTTCGCCTCGACCCCTCGGACGCGAGACGGGCCGCGAACGTGGGGGGCGGGTTTTGTC
>NZ_JAFMPL010000306.1:0-403 GCF_019038455.1 Nocardia noduli | reverse complement strand
CCACTGTTCAACCGGCGCTTTACGGTAAGTCGCCGAGCAGTCGATATGCAGCCAGCCTTGCTGATAGTTCTCAACAAAGTGCGACAGGAAGCCCGCAGCCGTACTTGCACCTGCCGGATACGCCGCGCTTCCGGTATTGTTCAGTTCGGCAAAGTTAGACGGCAGCTGGCTGCGGTGGAATTCCGCCAGCGGCAGACGCCAGAACGGTTCGTTCTCTTGTGAGGCACTCGCCAGCAAACGACCGGCAAGCGCATCGTCAAAACTGAACAACGCGTGATAATCATTACCCAGCGCAGTTTTCGCCGCCCCGGTGAGGGTCGCCGCATCAATGATCAGTTCCGGTTTCTGCGCACTGGCATCAATCAGACCATCGGCAAGCACCAGACGCCCTTCGGCATCAGTG
>NZ_JAFMPL010000305.1:0-403 GCF_019038455.1 Nocardia noduli | reverse complement strand
CGCTCAGGCCGAGCAGGCAGGTCGGGGCGACGTATTGCAGCAGGCCCAACGTGGTCAGCCGCAGGCGCACCGCGGCGGCGGCGAACCAGATCAACGGCAGCGCCGTGGTGAGCCCGGTCAGCATCAGCAGGGCGAGGTTCTTTGGCTCGGCCGGCAGGAACGGCTCGGGCGAGAGCACGAGCCACAGGATCGCGAGCGGCAGGAGCAGCAGCGTCTCGGTCAGGAACCCGACCAGGGCATCGACTCCGACAACCTTTCGCACCAGCCCGTAGAGCGCGAAGCTGACCGCGAGCGACAGCGAGAGGGCCGGCAACTCCCCTGCCCACACCACGGCGACGGCGACGCCCGTCGCCGCGATCGTCACCGCCACGACCTGCAGGGGTCGCAGCCGCTCGCCGAACAC
>NZ_JAFMPL010000304.1:0-407 GCF_019038455.1 Nocardia noduli | reverse complement strand
GCCCAGGGGTCCGTCGGCCGGTTCGGCCAGCGGCAGGGAAGAGTCCGCGACGAGCGCCACGGCAGCGCCCTCCACCGGAAGCACCGCCGCCCCCGCCGCCGTCACGGCCGCGCGCTCGCGAGCGGTGCGCCGGCGGTCGATGAACCAGGCCATGAACGGCAGCAACAGCAGCGACCCCGGCACGGCCCATACCAAAAGGTAGGGGCTGACCGACGACGCCGAGCGCATCACGCCGCGCAGGCGCTCGCGCTCCTCGGCGCTCCAGCGGCCCGGGCGGCGCTGGCGCAGCAGCCACACCACGGAGCCGCGCATGGTAGCCAGTTCCTTGCGGAACCGGCTCTGCTCGCGCTGGTTGCCGGCGAGGAAGGCGCAGAACCATTCGGGCGTCCAGTCGCCGCGCCCCCATC
>NZ_JAFMPL010000303.1:0-409 GCF_019038455.1 Nocardia noduli | reverse complement strand
ATATCACCAGTGCGCGGATCATGTCGCGCATTATCAAAATCACCATTATTGTGGTGCTTGTTCTGCTTTATGGCGAACATTTCGGCATGAGCCTTTCTGGCTTGTTGACCTTTGGTGGTATTGGTGGTCTGGCTGTCGGTATGGCCGGTAAAGATATTCTGAGTAACTTCTTTTCCGGGATTATGCTCTATTTCGACCGTCCTTTCAGGATTGGCGACTGGATCCGTTCACCGGACAGAAATATCGAAGGTAAAGTAGCGGAAATTGGCTGGCGAATTACCAAAATTAAGACCTTTGATAATCGTCCATTGTACGTACCGAACTCGCTGTTTTCGTCGATCAGCGTAGGAAATCCTGGACGAATGACCAACCGGCGCATTACCACGACCATTGGTTTACGTTATGAGGA
>NZ_JAFMPL010000302.1:0-409 GCF_019038455.1 Nocardia noduli | reverse complement strand
CGTCTACACCGAGGTATCCGACGCAGCGCTCTCCGAGTTCCTGTCCGCCTATTCCATCGGCACCCTGCTCTCCTTCAAGGGCATCGCCGAGGGCGTCGAGAATTCCAACTTCTACCTGCAGACGACGCAGGGCTCCTACATCCTGACCCTCTACGAGAAGCGGGTGCGGGCGGGGGACCTGCCGTTCTTCATCGAGCTGATGGAGCACCTCTCCGCGCGCGGCCTCGCCTGTCCGCAGCCGGTGCGGGACCGGGCCGGCACGGCGCTCGGGCAGCTCTGCGGTCGGCCGGCCGCCATCGTCAGCTTCCTGGAGGGCGTCTCGGTCAAGACGCCCGGCGTTGGGCATTGCCGGGAACTCGGCCGGGCGCTCGCCGAGCTGCATGCGGCCGGCGCCGATTTCGCGATGGTG
>NZ_JAFMPL010000301.1:0-412 GCF_019038455.1 Nocardia noduli | reverse complement strand
GAACGAGACCACGCGTTGTTTCACGCTTTCGGTCGCTGGACCGGATCAGGACCGTGCCGTCGTGCCGGTGGCCGCCTGGTTGACCGGGCAGGCCCCGCGCAGCGGGTTCGGCCGCCGCGTCCCCGAACATGATCCGTGGCGCTTCGACGTCGCCCGGCCGGTCGCCGCCGGCGAGGTCGATGCCGTCATCTGGCTCGCCGCGCTGCCGGTGGACCGGCCGGACTGGCTGGCTGCGGTGCCGTCCGTGGCGCTGGTCGCCGAGGCGGAGGCCTCCCTCGCCGACGTGGTGATTGCGGTCGGCCGTCCGGGACGCGACCTGGGCGGCGTGTTGTGGAACGAGCAGCGCGCCGCGCTGACCTACTGGCCGGCTTCGGCCCCGACGGACCTACCCTCCGCCGCATCGGTGCTGGGT
>NZ_JAFMPL010000300.1:0-413 GCF_019038455.1 Nocardia noduli | reverse complement strand
ACCCGAAGATCGCGTTCGAGATGCCGCCGGCTTCGTTGGGCGGGGGCGTCATCTGCGTGAACAGCGCCACGCTGAGGCCGCCGATGCCCAGGCGGATCGTCTCCCAGAGGATCCAGACCAGCCAGAACACGCCGAAGGCCATGGCCGCCAGCGACAGGCCGAGGGCGATGTTGTTCAGGCGCTTGCGGCTGGCGTAGCGCGCCTGCCGTTCGCTGGCCGTCCGGGCCGCGGAAATGAGTTGCTGCGAGGTGCTCACGAGCGGGTTCCTTCATTCTTCTGCAGGCGCGACAGCAGCACCTTGGAGAGCGACAGCACGACGAAGGTGATGAAGAACAGCACCAGGCCCAGATAGATCAGCGAGGCCTGGTGGAGGCCTTCGCCGGCTTCCGCGAATTCGTTGGCGAGTGCCGACG
>NZ_JAFMPL010000299.1:0-414 GCF_019038455.1 Nocardia noduli | reverse complement strand
CCCACATCCCAGCCCCGGTCCAGAGGCCACTGCGACACCACATCCCGGCCCTGTACCAGCAGCTGCCACAACTCTTCGCGTGAGGACACACCACCCGGGAAACGACACCCCACACCCACGATCGCTATCGGCTCGGCCGAATGCCCCACCACCACCGGTTCGGCGACCACAGATGCTCCGGCCAGCTGCTGGTGTAGATGTTCGGTGACCGCTCTCGGGGTCGGGTAGTCGAAGATCAAGGTCGCCGGAACCGCCACTCCGGTGGCGGTCTTGATCCGGTTGCGGGCTTCGACGGCGGTGAGGGAGTCGAATCCCAGTTCCTGGAAGTTACGGTCGGCGTCGATCGCGGTGGCGTCGTCGTGTCCGAGCACGATCGCCACCTGGGTCCGCACCAATTCCAGCAGGATCTTGATC
>NZ_JAFMPL010000298.1:0-414 GCF_019038455.1 Nocardia noduli | reverse complement strand
GATGCCCAGAGGATGTGGCCGGCGCCCTGAACCAGTTCTGGTCGGATCGTTCATCAATCCGACGGGAGACTGGATTGATCGATCCCACGGCGGCCTTCCTGGATGACGCATCAGGATGGCGTCTTCGCCGATCTCGCACGCTGCGAAGACCTGTGCGGGCGCGCACGGTGCCAGAGTGCCGGCAGGCGTAGCCGTGTGAACGCCGGATCCGGCAGGCGGTGCGCCGCCAAGGCCCTGTCCGCCGCTTTCGACGCTCTCACCGGTATGCCCATCCTTCTGTACCGTGACAGGCTGAACCACCTTCAATTTGGAACGGGCCGGCGGCGAAATTGTTGAGACGCCATATTCACCACAACAGGACAACCCGGATGCGCAAGCTTGCACTCGCTTCCACGGCACTGCTCGGACTAGGCC